>WQSI01000104.1 GCA_009787945.1 Defluviitaleaceae bacterium | reverse complement strand
AGTTTGCAGAGCAGGTTGCCCAGTTGCCTGGCATTGCTGTTCACGGGCTAATGACAATGGGCCCTGTGGATGCCACCGACAGCATGCGCCGCGGCTATTTTGAGAAAATGGTAGAATTGCGTGAAGGTTTAAACAAAATAACCCAGGCGCGCTATTTATCTATGGGCATGAGCAACGATTATGAGCTTGCCATTGAATGTGGGGCAAATATTGTCCGCGTTGGGCGAGGCATTTTCGGCAAGTGATTTTGAAAAGAAATTTGGGGGATAAAACGCTATGATGGATGGCTTAAAATTAAAATTTGGAAAAATTGATATGACAGAGGGCAGACCATGGCGCAAGCTGATGATTTTTGCTGTGCCTTTGCTTGTTGGTAATATTTTTCAGCAGTTCTATAATATGGCAGACGCTATGATACTTGGGCAGTTTGTGGGACCTAATGCTTTGGCGGCGGTAGGGGCTTCCATGCCTGTTTTTTTCTTGATAATCGTCTTAATGGCAGGAATTGCCATAGGCGGCGGGGTTATGGTTTCCCAATATTTTGGGGCAAAGTCTCGGGAGGATTTATCCCGCACAATAGGCACAATTATCACAACAACAGCCATCTTAGGCGGGTTTTTGATGATTATTGGTCCCATGTTTTCGCGCCCATTAATGGAGCTGTTAAACACCCCAGCAGAAATTATTGATGACAGTGTGCTGTATATGAATATCCTAATGTGGGGCATTTTGGGGCTTGCCTATTTCAACATATTTTCGGGGATTTTGCGGGGCTTAGGTGACAGCTTTTCCCCGCTGATATATTTGGTTATCGCTTCTTTGTTGAATGTTGCTTTAAATTTTTTGTTTGTTGTGGGTTTTGGCTGGGGGATGCCTGCCGTTGCCATAGGTACAGTTGTTTCTCAAGGTTTGTCCGCCCTTTTGTGCTGGTTTAAGCTCTTAAAAATGCGTCATGTTTTTGATGCTGATAAAAAATACCTAAAGCCCCAAAGAAAATATGTCAGCCAAGTTTTAAAGCTTGGTGTGCCAACAGGGCTTTCCCAAGCGGTTATTGCCGTGGCGGTTATGATGGTGCAGCCTTTGACAAACAGCTTCGGCGCGTCTTATGTGGCAACCATGACGATTATAATGCGTATTGACGCTTTCATCATAATGCCGATTTTTTCTTTCGGTAACGCTATTACGGTTTATGCTGGGCAAAATATGGGGGCAGGCAAAAAGGAGCGCATTAGTCAAGGAGTAAGGGAAGGCGCAATACTTTCTGTTGTGGTATCTGTTGCCATGGGTGCGGCAGTGCTGCTGTTCAGTGAAACCTTTGCCCGAATGTTTACCAATGCAGATTATTGGAACACACCATATGTTATCGACATGACAGTGCGGATGTTGCGCATTTTAGTGCCTGGATTTATAATTTTTAGCGTTTGCCAGGTGCTTTGGGGGGCGATACGCGGGGCAGGGGATGCCATCAGCCCCATGTGGGGTTCGCTAATAAATACAGTGGTAATTCGTGTGCCCACTGCCTATCTTTTTTACCATTTAATGACAACGCCAGATTGGCTTCTGGCTCTGCCAACATATATACCTCATCACGAAACTGGCGAGATGATGCGCCTTATCCATGAAAACGCCTATGGGCGCGCACCAGAAGCCTTAATGTGGTCGCTGGTGGCGGCATGGGTGACAAACACCGTCATATCAATTATTGTGTACCGAATGGGCAAATGGCGTAATAAAAGCATTGTGAAGCAAGATATTAGCGAATAAAACAAAAACAGGACACAGACATAGTGTCCTGTTTTTGTATGCGTTGTAACTTAGAGGGTTTTGGGGGGCTATGCCACCAACAAGCCACTTGCCACACGGTGTCCGCACTAATTTCTATAGCTTTTTTGACATATAATAGCGATTGTGACCTTCTGGACAATTTTCCAAGACACCAAATACCACATATCCAAGTTTCTCATATAGCTCCTTTGCCTGCCAATCAAAGGTATCCAAATGAGAAATGTGACACCCCATTGCTCTTGCTTCGCTCTCTACCGCATCAACCAAAGCTCTGGCAAAACCCTTATTTCTATGCTCATCTTTGACCCATAGAACATCAATATTTAGGATATTCCAACAATAAAGGTAGGATAAAATACCCCCGATAACTTCATCGCCGTCTTTTATGCATTTGTTGAAATATATGGTTGTTGGGTTTTGTGTAAATGGTACTTTTGAGTTATTGTAGCGACCCAAGCAAGAGTCAATATAGTTTTGCTCTTCTTTGGTTGCTTCATAAATTGTAGTTGTTTCTATGATATTCACCCCTTTTACCATAATGTTTTCCCACCTCAGTCTTGCTATTGGTCGCCTTGTTTTTCATAACTCTCTCCGCCCTTGCAAAGCGCGTAGCAGGGTCACGCTGTCCACATGCTCCAAATCCCCGCCAACAGGAACGCCATGGGCAATTCGCGTGGTGCGCACCCCTAAGGGCTTCAGCAATTTTGACAAATACATTGCCGTTGCTTCCCCTTCGATATTGGGGTTTGTCGCCAAAATCACCTCGGTAATTGGCGGGTTATTATCCAGGCGGTGTAATAACTCCTTAATGCGAAGCTCTCCAGGCCCAATGCCGTCCATTGGGGAAATCGCTCCATGTAAAACATGATATAAACCGCTGTATTCTCTGGTTTTCTCGTAAGCTGCCATGTCCTGGGGGGTTTCTACCACCATCACCGTCTGGGGGTCGCGGTTGTGATTGTTGCAAACAAAACAAACTTCCTCATCAGTTAAATTTTGGCAAAATTTACAATATTTAGCTGTGGAGCGTGCAGACAATATGGCAGAGGACAACGCCTCTGCCCGTTCTTGTGGAGATTTAAGAACATAAAAAGCCATGCGCTGAGCGGACTTCGCGCCGACGCCTGGCAATTTTGCAAATTCTTCAATTAGGCGTGATACTTGTGAGCCATAGTAATTTGTCATATTTAAACCATACCTGCATCTTTTAAAATTCCGTTTGCATTAGTCAGCCATTACGCAACCACATCCATGCTGATAGTGCGATGGACTTCTAATTTCAGTTTGATTTCGCCTTTGTACCCTAAATCAATTTCTGCTATGTCATAAAGAGCAACCTTGACCCTTTCTAGCAAAGCATCAAAAGAGCCATGGTCTAATGTCATGGCAAATTTTTCGTTTGACGAGGTTGCAAGCCATATGTTCTCGTCGTCATACCATGTGAATTTTACAATAAATTCCATTAAAACAGCCCTCCAGGCATACCCGCAGGCATTACCTTGCTCATTTCTTTGCTAACCATCTCATCTGCCTGGCGCACAGCCTCGTTAATGGCGGAAATTAGCAGGTCTTGCAACATTTCCACGTCATCAGGGTCAACGGCATCAGGGTCGATTGTAAGCTCTTTAATTTCCTTTTTGCCTGTAATTTTAACCTTTATAACGCCGCCCCCAGCGGATACCTCAAGCTCTCTTTCGTCCAATTCTGACTGGGTTTGTGCCATTTTTTCCTGCATTTTCTGGGCTTGTTTCATCAATTGGTTCATGTTAGGCGGCATCCCGCCGAATCCTTTGCGCATAATATCCTCCAAAATTTGAAAATTTGTTTTTCACAATTATACCATATTACTGGAACAAACGCAAGATGTCATTCCAAGCAACTGCTACAGCCAACGCCATTATCAGGGCAAAGCCAACAAAATGCACAATTCCCTCCCGCTCTGGCGGGATTGGCTTGCGGCGGATTGCTTCCAAAATAAGGAAAACCATTCGTCCGCCGTCTAAGGCTGGCAGGGGTAGCAGGTTAAAAATTCCAAGGCTTGTAGACAGCAAAATCGTAAAATTCATAACTGTCCAAAACACTGCAAGACCAACATTTGCTCCCGATTCTTCTGCGGCAGCGGTGACGTTTTCAACCTGACCACCCACCACATCCACAAAGCCAATAGGCCCCATTAAATCCTGCAAATTAAAGCCCTGGGTAAACAGGCGGGTTATCCCTGTAACTGTAGCCCGCACAAGGAAGGTGACGTTTTGATAGCCCATTCTTATGCTTTCAAAAAAGCCAAGCTCCCGCACGGCAGGGTAGCCCTCTAGCCATTCGGGGATGTCTGCAAATGTTCCTATGGCAAAGCCCCACTGAAAACCAAATAGCCAACGGCTTCGCTCTTCTCCTCCCACTTCATATTCGTGAAGGAAAGGGGTGACGGTAAATTCCAGGGTTTCGCCCCCTCTGTCCACCACAAAACGGACTGGGCTGCCGTCAACATTCATCATCTCCAATTGCATGTCGCCTTGCACACGAATCCGCCTGTCGTTCATGCGGACAATGCGATCGCCTTCCATAAAACCAACCTCTCGCACAGGGGAATTATCACTAAAAGCGCGTATTGTGGCTTCAGATTGGGCGTTAAACATCATCATAATCGTGGACAAAACTATGGCAAGGATGAAATTTAAAACCGCACCCCCAAGAATTACTATCATGCGCGCCCACACGGGTTTTGCGCCAAAAGAACGGGGGTCGGGAGCTTTAACAACGCCCTCTTCCGCTTCCTCTTCGTCAGCATCCCCTAACATGCGGCAAGAGCCGCCAATAGGGAACAATTTCAGCGAGAAAACCGTTTCTCCCCGCTTGAAATGCCACAGGCGAGGACCCATGCCAATGGAAAATTCTACCACATGAATACCCGCTTTTTTTGCCGTCCAGTAATGACCAAGTTCGTGAACAACCACCACCACCGTGAAAACTATCAATGCCAAAATTATCGTTAAAACCAAAACTTTACCCCCTTCTAAGGTTATTTCCTAGGAAATCTTTGTGAAGGCTCTCGCCCATGCGTCTGCTTCTAATATGCTATCTATAGTCAAGCCCTTGCTTTCATCAGTATATGCAGATAGTGCCCTGTCTATAATTGCGGGAATGTCCAAAAAGCTAATTTTTTTAGCGAGAAAGGCGGCAACCGCCTCTTCGTTGGCGGCATTTAGCACAGTTGGATAATGCCCGCCCGCTTCTAAAGCCTGGTATGCCAACGCCAGGCAAGGGAAATTCTCAAAATCGGGCTGTGCAAAAGTTAAATTGTTGTGAACGCTGAAATCTAGCCGTTTAAATGGGTTTGGCAGTCGGTTTGGGTGGGTTATGGCGTGCTGTATAGCCAACCGCATATCAGGCGCACCAAGCTGTGCCATTATCTGCCCATCCTCAAATTCTGCCATAGAATGTATGATGGATTGAGGATGAACCAACACATGAATTTGGTCGGGTCGCAGGTCAAACAGCCATTTTGCTTCAATAACCTCGAGACCCTTATTCATCATGGTTGCCGAATCTATGCTAATTTTCTGCCCCATTGCCCAATTTGGGTGGGCAAGGGCTTGCTCTACAGTAACCCCTGCCATTTCTGCCTTGGTTTTGCCGCGGAATGGCCCGCCAGATGCTGTTAAATAAATCTTCGCGGGAGGTTGGGCAGACCCTGCCAAACATTGGAAAATGGCAGAATGTTCGCTGTCCACAGGCAAAATGTGGACACCTTTAGCCCTAGCCAAGGGCATGATAATTTCCCCTGCTGTCACTAAAACCTCTTTATTGGCGATTGCCACAGGCTTGCCCGCTTCCAGAGCCGACATTGTGGGCAAAAGCCCAACATTGCCCACCACCGAATTTACAACCAAGTCAACAGCGGGCAGGCTTGCCGCTTGTTTCAGCCCTTCCATGCCGTAGGCAACCTCACAAATGCTGCCAACACGCCGTTTTAACTCTAGCGCGTCAGCCTCGCCCCACAGCACTGCCAGGCTAGGTTGGAATTTCTTAACTTGCGCTTCTAACAAATCCACATTGGAATGTGCCGTTAAAGCTTCCACCTGGTAATCATGGGTTAAATTTTCCACAACCTCCAAGGTCTGGCGACCAATTGAACCAGTAGACCCTAAAATACTAATTTTCATTTTGCAATATCAACTCCAACATCTGAATATCTTTCTTTTTAAGGCTTTTATAAGGCAATATAAAAGAATATTAACGCCAATGGCGCAACAAAAAGTATTGAGTCAAAACGGTCTAAAATCCCGCCATGCCCTGGGATAAGCTGCCCAAAGTCCTTAATGCCAACATGGCGTTTAAGGGCAGACGCTGCCAAGTCGCCCCCTTGGGCAAAAACCGCGCCAAGCAAGCCATAAACAGCAAACGGCAGAAGGCTGGTGATGGGGTGGTTAAGCTCCCAAATTCCTGT
>WQSI01000103.1 GCA_009787945.1 Defluviitaleaceae bacterium | reverse complement strand
AAGACTTGAAATTGCGCCGCCTAACCGCACCCTGCGCCGCCGATAATTATGGCAGCTATCGCATTATGGAGCGAAACGGCATGAGACGGGAAGCCCTGCACAAGAAGAGCTTCTGGGCTAGAGTTGACAAGGAGTGGATTGATGGGGCGGTTTATGCCATTCTTGCGGAGGAGTACCACTAAACCGACACAAAAACCTTTGGGCAAGAAGATGTATGGGAAAGATACAGAAATCACCATCCCGCGTAGGGGCGGATATTATCCGCCCTCTGCTCGATAAATGTATTTATATTAACATCACATTTATCCAACAGGGCGGATAATATCCGCCCCTACGCAGGGTAGTTGATGTAGCAACTGCAGACTATATTGCGGGGCAATTCCGTAATGTTTTAACATTTGACAAGAAGTTGAATAAATTAATAAACGAAAATTAAGGAGGAAAAAATATGGCTTATTTAGGGATTGATTTGGGGACGACCAACAGTGTGGCTATTATTTATAAGGATAGCGGGGATGTGCTTGAGGTTGTGAAGATTGACGGGGCGGACGAGATTTTGCCTTCGGTGGTTAGTTATATGGATGAAGGCACTGTGGTTGGGGCGGAAGCCAAAAGCGGGGCAATAATTTACCCTGAAGCTACGGTGATGAGCGTTAAGCGCATGATGGGCAGTGATGAGCGGGTTTTGATTGGGGAAATTGAAAAAACTCCAGAGGAGATTTCTGGGGATATTTTGCGCAAGCTGAAGGTTGCCGCCGAGGAGCAGTCTGGCGAAATTTTTAATGAGGTTGTAATTACCCATCCTGCCTATTTTAACGACAGGCAAATTTTTGCTACCCGTCAGGCAGGGCTTTTGGCAGGCTTTAAAAATGTATTTTTGCTTAGTGAGCCATTGGCGGCGGCAATTGAATACGGCTTCCGCCAGGGATATGCCCAGACCCTTCTTGTTTACGACATGGGCGGCGGCACTTTTGACGCTTGCGTCCTTCGTGTTGGCAAAGATGAAAATGGTGAAGAAATTTTCCAAGAATTGTCAAATGTGGGGGATATGTCCCTGGGTGGTGATGACTTTGACAGTGAGCTAATCCGCTGGATGAAGGAAAAATTCAAGCAACAAAATGGGCTTGACTTAGACGGATTGGACAATGCAGAGCGCAAACGGGTGCTGCAAAAGCTAAAATTTGAAGCAGAGAGCATCAAAAAGAAACTTTCTGGTACAAATAAGGCACAAATCCGCATAAATCCGCTAGTTATCCATGATGGCGTGCCACAAAATTTGTCCTTAGAAATTAGCCGTGAGGAATTTGAGGCACTAATCCGCAAATATATCGACCGCAGCCGCGACATTATAGAGGAAGCCCTAAAGCGCGCAAATTGCCATGCTGATGAGATTTCTAAGGTTATTTTAGTGGGCGGTTCTACCCTTATCCCTATGGTGCGCCGCATGGTTGCGGGCTTCTTAAAAGAGCCTTACCGCGCCACCGACCCTGCCAAGTCTGTTGCTATGGGTGCGGCAATTTACAATTATTTGATGCATCTGCCTACAAGCAATGTGAAAGTTGGGCAAATAACCCGCCAGGTTTTTGGCACGGAAGCGGTTATAAACGTAGCCACTAAGGAGAAGGGGCTAATTCCTATAATCCCAATGGGTACGGCAATACCTGCCAAAATTTCTGATGCCAATTTTGCGGCAACAGGCGCGCCTACCGTCAACGTGGACGTTTACCAATGGGAAGCGGGGTATGAGGACGACAAAAAGTACATGGGAAGCGTGGTTTTGTCAGGGCTTGCAGGGGCAACCCAAATCGAAATAACCTATGCCATTGACGAAAATAACCTATTTGAGGTTTATGTAAAAGATGTGGCAACAGGAAACGAACAAAGGGCAGAATTTGACAGAACCAAGTTTGTTGCCCCGCCAACAGTGCGGGAAACTGGCTCGGCAGGGAATGTTAATGTGGTTTTCTGCATCGACACAACAGGCAGCATGGACACATATATTAACGGGGNGAAAGACCGCGCTATCGAGTTTTCCCAAATTCTTGCAAGCAAGGGGGCGGGCTTCAAATTAGGGCTTGTGGGCTTTGGAGATTTATACGAAAAGGAGAAAATGAGCGTCTACAACTTCACCAACGACGTTACCAAGTTTCAAAAGCAGGTGAAAAACATTCCTAGAACCTATGGCGGGGATATTCCAGAATCTGCCTTGGACAGCTTGGAAACTGCGGTAGAGCTGCTACAAACCAGCGGTCGTGAGCCAGACACACAAAGCATCTTCATTTTGATTACAGACGCACCCCCTCATGTGCCAACCTATTCTGGCAAGTCTGTACAGGATATTTGCGACATGCTGGCTTCCCAAAATGTGGTAACTTATGTGGTGGCGCGGAAAGACCGCGAATCCATCGAAGCTTACGACCCAATCACCAAACCTTACGGAAAGTTTTACGACCTAAGTGATAAATTTTATGATATATTGGACAATATCGCCGCCAGCATTGCGGAGCTTGTTCGCTTATAAACCGACATTTTACACCAAATGACCCTTGACACATGTGCTTTGCTGTGATATTATTGGGTTAAATATACTTTCTTTAGGGGAGATTTTATGGCTAGATATATCACTAGCATAACCCAGGCAATTGGGCAAACACCTTTGTTGCGTTTGGATATGATAAAGAGCCATTTTGGCTTTGAAGGCAATATTTTTGCAAAGTTGGAGCATTTAAATCCCAGTTTTTCTAAGAAGGACCGCATTGCCCTCGGCATGATAGAGCTTGCCGAGCGCAGGGGCTTGCTGAAGCCTGGTCAGCCAGTATTGGAAATGACCAGCGGAAACACAGGCACAGGCGTTGCCATGGTTTGTTCTGCCAAGGGATACCGCCTAATTTGTGTGCTTTCCCGCGGTAACAGCCCAGAGCGCGCCCGTATGATAGAGGCATTTGGCGGCGAAATCGCCTATGTAGACCAACATCCAAGCTCCACACCTGGCAAGGTTTCCCAAGAGGATATTGAGCTTGTAGAGCAGGAGGCAATCCGCCTAACCAAAGAAACGGGAGCGTTTTTTATTGACCAGTTTAATAATTTTGACAACACTTTAGCGCAAAAGCCTGCCGCCATGGAAATGTGGGAACAAAGCGGCAGACAAATCCACGCCTTTGCAGACTTTATCGGCACTGGCGGCACCTTCACAGGGTACAGCCGCGTTTTAAAGGAATTCGATTCACAAATCCTCTGCTATGCTGTAGAGCCTGAAAATTGTGCATATTATGGCGGCATGGTAGTGCCTGGTGCGTGCCATCGCATACAGGGCGGTGGATATGCAAAGCATGTGGAAAATGTTGACAAATCTCTAATTGACGGCTCGATTACCATAACCGACAAAGAAGCAGGGGAAATGACCCGTATGCTTGCCAAAAAAGAGGGCATTTTTGCGGGCTTTTCATCAGGAGCAAATGTTGCCGCCGCCATTAAACAGCTGCAAGGGGCAGACGCTGGCAAAAACTTCGGAATCGTTATTAATGACTGCGGACTCAAGTATATGTCCACCGACCTTTATGAGCATCACCATTATGAAATATAGACTTTGACTGCTCGTAGCCATAATAAAAATCGCCCAAAAGGGCGTTTTTTATTGTTGCCTTTGGCTGGGTGCTTGTGGTATAATTGTTTTATGGCTAATTTATATCTGTGCGCTTCTCAGGAAGAAAACCGCAATCCCTATGAATTTAACATGACTGGTATTAAGGTATACTCTTTTGAGGAGGCTTTGTACCATTGCTTGCATCATTGGCGGCAGTCTATGGATGATTTTTTGGCGACCCCTTTTATACAGTGGGTAGAAGGGCTTGGGTTGCACCACATTGCCAGCAAAATGCGGGATTTGGTTGGGGTGGAAAACTTTTCCATGGCTTACCTTTCCTTTCTTTCCGTGGTGGATTATTTGCCCCGCGAAAGCCTAACCAGCCTGCAAAAAGAGCTTAACGCGTGGGAGAAGCGTCACCTTTGGGAGAAGTATAAAGAACAGGGGGATTTTTGGCTGTCAGCCAGGGATGGGGAGCGCGCTTACAGCTTTTATATCAAGGCGTTAAAGCACAATACCAATGTTCCTTTGCTAAATAATACTGGCATGGCACTCCTGTACGCAGGCAACCCAGAGCTTGCAGCTAATTATTTTAGTGATGCCTTAGAGCTTGAGCCAAACTCTCAAAAGCTTCGCCTTAACCTTATCGAAGCCAATATTTTGGCGAAAAATTTTGATAATGCAAATGAACTTATTTTAACAGCTGCCGACCGCAGCCACCCAGAACTATTGTATTTTCAAGGGGAAATTCAGTTTCACCAGCGCAATTTTTTCGGGGCTATGAAGGCATATCAGGCGGCTCTTGCCCAAAATTATGACCCTGCCTACATCTATCGCATCAGCGACTGCCATATGAGAGTGCGCCAGTTTGACAAGGCTCTGGATAATCTGGAGCAAATTGAAGAGGCGCACCAAGATTTGGAATTTTTGAAAAAAAGGGCAGATTATCATGCGAGGGCAGGCAATTTGCCCCAGGCTATCAAGTCCTTAGAGCGGGCTGTGCTAAAAGAGAGGGCGCAGGCAGATTTGTGGACGATTTTGGCAAGCTATCATAGGCAAGATTATGATTTAACAAAGGCGCATTGGGCAATTTCCCGCGCCATTGCCATGTCGCCAGATTCGCCAAAGGTTTTATTGGAGCAAGCCAGGATTCGCAAAGCCCAAGGTCGCACCAAGGAATACCAGGATGTTTTGCATAAAATTTTAACCACCTTTAAAAAAGATTATCGGAAAATGGGGTGATTTTGTGAGGTTGCGCCCGCATCATTTGCTGTGTACCCAAGGTTATGAAGGCAAGGGGTACAGCGACGGTTTTGTGGAAAATATGGATGCAATTACGGGTCGATTGCGCGGGAACAAGGAAGTTGCTGTGGAGATTGTATTTTCAACAGACGACATCTGCGCAAAATGCCCGCTGATGATGGGTGAGGATTTGTGCGAAACAAATGAGAAAGTGAAAAGTATGGATAGAAAAATTGTGGATTATTTTGGGATTAGTGAGAAAAGCTACGTATATAACCATATTGTTAGCAGGATTAACAGTGAGATGACACCTGCTATAATGAATGACATATGCGGGGGTTGTGAGTGGTATCCCACAAGTGCCTGCAAAGAGAATATTTTAGGAGGGGTATAATTATGACACCACATATCGAAACCAGAGCGGGCGAAATCGCCAAAACAGTGCTAATGCCAGGGGACCCGTTAAGGGCGAAATTTATTGCAACAAACTTCTTGGAAGATGCTAGGCAGTTTAATGGTGTCCGTGGGATGCTTGGTTTTACAGGAAAATATAAAGGTCAGCAGCTGTCGGTTATGGGTTCTGGCATGGGTATACCCTCTATGGGCATATATGCCTATGAACTTTACAAGTTTTTCGAGGTGGAAACCATCATTCGCGTGGGAACGGCAGGGGGTATAGCCGAGGGCATAGCCCTAAGGGACATTGTTATAGCCCAGGGGGCTTGTACGGATTCTAATTTTATAAGTCAATTTGGGCTTAAAGGCACTTTCGCGCCAATTGCTGATTTTGACCTTGTTACATCGGCTGTAAATGCCGCAAAATCTGCTGGGAAAGCTGTTCGTGTTGGCAATGTGCTAACTAGCGATGTTTTTTATGGCGACGACCCCAACACCATGAAGGATTGGCAAAAAATGGGTGTTCTCGCGGTGGAGATGGAAGCGGCAGGGCTTTATGCAACTGCTGCCCGCCTAAACAAAAAAGCCATGGCGGTTCTTACAATTTCTGACATGGTTTTCACGGAAGAAGCCACAACCCCAGAAGAACGGCAAGAATCTTTTACAGACATGATGAAAATCGCACTGGAAGCAGCAATATCATAATATCTATATGACGACATATATTTATGGTGGGGCATGACCGCCCCGCCATAAATATATTCTGGAGGTAAAAATGGAATACGAGATGACGCTGTTGCAGGCGATAATTCTGGGAATAATACAGGGCTTGACGGAGTTTTTACCTGTATCTTCCAGCGGGCATTTGGCTCTCGGTGGATATGTTTTTGATATTGGCAACGACATGTTATTTACGCTAATTGTCCACATTGGCACGCTAATCCCCGTGGTTGTGGTTTTTTGGGAAGATGTTTGGGCGTTAATACGCAAGCCATTTCAAAAAATGACCTATCTACTTTTGGTTGCCAGCTTGCCAATCGCCCTTACGGGGCTGTTGTTTAG
>WQSI01000102.1 GCA_009787945.1 Defluviitaleaceae bacterium | reverse complement strand
TGGTGGTTGCTACTTCGGATATGCCTGCCCTTGTGCGTTTGAAGGCGGCAGAAGTTGCCACGGCAATCGCAGAATATTTCCGCGACCAAGGGCGCGACGTTATGCTATTGATGGACAGTTTGACGCGTTTTGCCATGGCGCAGCGAGAGGTTGGACTAGCCACTGGCGAACCGCCTGTTACAAGGGGGTACACGCCATCGGTGTTTGCAAGTATGCCTAAACTTTTGGAGCGCGCTGGTAACTCCGATACTGGCTCTATTACTGGGCTTTACACGGTTCTGGTTGATGGTGATGACCTTACAGAGCCTGTTACAGATACTGCCCGCGGCATCTTGGATGGTCACATTGTATTAAATAGGAAAATTGCTAACCGCAATCATTATCCTGCAATTGACGTTCTCGCTAGCGTTTCCCGTGTTATGTCTGACATTGTTGACAAAAAACACAAAAGCTTGTCTAACGAAATCAAAAAATCTATGGCGGTTTACCGTGATGCAGAGGATTTAATAAATATTGGTGCTTATGTGCGGGGCAGCAGCGAAGAAATTGATGATGCCATTGATAAAAATGCCGCAATTAAAGGCTTTTTGACCCAAGATACCCACGAGAAATTTGAGCTTGAAGAAGCTGTGGAGATTATGGACAGCATCATAAACAAAGGTGACGCATAATGGCAAAATTTAACTTTCGGTTGGCTTCTGTTCTTAGTGTGCGAGAGAAAGTTGAAGATTTGAAGAAAAATGAGTTCGGCAAAGCGGTTATGGTGCTGGAGCAGGAAAAGGCGCGCCTTACAGAATTAGAGCAGACACGCTTGGGATGCATTGAAAGCTTCCGAGAGGGCTTGAACAAGGGGGTAACACCCCACGATATTCAACAGCACAATCAGTATTTAGATTTGCTGAAGAAGTTGATACAACAGCAAAAGGTTATTATCCACTTAGCAGAGTTGAAAGTGGAGGAAAAGCGGCTTGAATTGGTGGAAGCCATGAAAGACCGCAAAGCCTTGGAAGTGTTAAAGGAAAACGATTACGAAGAATTTTTAAATGAAGAAAAGCAAGCGGAACAAAAAGTCATAGATGAAATTGTAAGTTATCGAGGAAGTCGGGGTTGATTTGAATGGCGAATGTTAAGACGGCTGCAACGCCTGCAAGTGCTGGCGACCCAAAAGCCAACAAAAAAATGGCGAAGGCCATGAAAAAAGAGCAGAAAAAAGCATCAGGTAAGAAGAGCAAAGTTTGGCTCGTTATCCTGTTGGTTTTTGTTGTGCTTGTTGGCGGTTTTACAGCCTTGGTGGTCTTTGATGTGTTTGGGTTGCGCACCAATGTTGTTAACCCTTTGCTCAGCAATGTGCCTATAATTGGCGGCTTGTTTGAGCAGGAAATTGACCCAGAAACGGGATTGCCTGTTCAAGCTTATGACCCATCTGCAACTCTTGAGGCATTGGAAGCTCGTATTTTAGAGCTTGAGGGGGATTTGGAGCAGGCGTTGGCGAACAACCTATCTATAGCAGAAGAGAGAGATGTGCTTTATATAACCGTTAACGAACATGAATTGGAAAATGAGCGTTTAAGGGAACTTGAAGAATATCATTTAGAGTTTTTGGCGAGTAGGGCGCAATTTGAAAGGGAAGTTGCAGAAGGGAACGAAGATGCCTTTGTGGAGTTTTTTGCCACAATGCACCCAGAGCTTGCCGAGGAAATTTACAATGAGATTATGGCTGGGCGCGCCTTGGATGAACAATGGCAGAATTATTTGAGCAGTTGGGGGTCTACAGCCCCTGTGAATGTGGCGCGAGTAGTTGAATTAATGGCAACCACTGATATGCCCATGATTGCAAGGGTTATGACATATTTGCCCGTCAATCAACGCACGGCGATTTTTAACAATTTAAGCCCTGATACGCTGGCCGCGTTATATCGTCAGATGTACCCAAATTAGGTCTTTCGTGACATAGTCACTTGAGATAAATAATCTACCCACGAGGAGGTGAAAAGATGATTAATTCGTTGACAAATCCTATTGCGCAAGGTGTTCAAGCTCAAAATTCTAGAGGTGGACGCGGACGTGGCGGGGACGTTGGATTTGATGGGGTGATGGCAAGTGTTAACGCCACCACTAACGAACCAAGGAGGGAGCGCACTCGTGCTGACCGCGAACCTGTCCACAATGACAGACCAACAGAGCAGATTCAGCATAACGAAGCTAATGTTAACAACGAACAAAACCAAACCCAATCAACACAGGTAGAGGAAGCCACTGACACTTCGGCAGTTTATGCAGAAGTTTTGGCTGAATATGCGCCTGTTGCAGAAGAGGAAGCTGTTGATTATAGCCAGGTTTTGGCAGAAATGGCTGCGGTTTTAGGAATTACGCTTGAGGAGCTAGAGGAAGTTTTACAGAAATTGGAAATGCCTTTAGAAGCCCTTGCTGATGCCGAAAATCAAGCCTTGGTGCTTATGACTGCAGAAGGCATGGAGAGCCAAGTTGAGCTGTTAAGCTACCCAGAAGCTTTGCCTGTGCTGAAAGAGCTTGCTAACATTGCAGACCATCACAGGATAAAGGACAGAGTTCAAAAGGAAGTTGTGGTTGACAGCGAAATACACTACGAAGGTGAAATGCCGATTCTTGGCGAACCTGCGCCTGAATTTGTGGAAATACCTATTGAAGAGGTTGTAGTTGCCAATACCCAAAACGCCGCCGATAACACTCCAAATCAAACCTTTGCAAACGTTGCTCCAGACGTGATTGTACCTGTGGCGGACGTTTCTCAACAGATGGCTGCTGATGTTGGGTTACAATTTGCCCACAATATAGCTGTTGACGCGACTGCGCAAAACAACGCTCCTGTGCAAACCGCGCCAACAATGGCTTCTATGCCTATGGTTACGCCGCAAAACATCGCTGACCAAATTGTTCAGCAAGTACGTTTTGTAAGCGGGCAAGGCATGGCAGAAATGAAAATCCACCTTAAACCCGAGCATCTAGGGGATTTAACAATGCGCGTTGCAACCATTAACGGCATCGTGACTGCCCAATTTATTGCTGACAACCAAAGGGTTAAAGAGCTGATTGAAGCTGGTTTCAATGACTTGCGCGACTCTTTAGAAGAAGCGGGAATTACCGTTTCTGACATTGAAGTTAATGTGCGCAATGAAAATGACCCACATGAATTTGATGAGGGCGAAAGCAACATTAGCGACAAGCGTATCCGTGATTTGATGGCGGCAGCAATGGCAGAGGAAGAAGCCACAGCCCACGAGCCAACAGTGGCGGAAGTGGAAGAAAACATGATTGACTATCAAGTCTAATGAAAGGAAGGTGAACAAATGGCGACTATCGACCCGCGTTATTCTATGCCCTTTGACCCTAACGCTCCAGTTCCACGGGTTATTAACGAGCGTAGTAACGATTTGGACAGAAACGCCTTTTTGAACCTGCTAATCACCCAGTTGCGTCACCAAGACCCGCTAAATCCAATGGATGATAGGGACTTTATCGCGCAGCTTGCCCAATTCTCTTCTTTGGAGCAAATGCAGAACCTTAACGCCACTTTCAACCGCTCTCAAGCTTTCGGCATGATGGGGCAGCATGTTATGGCGACCCACAGAAACCCCATAACAGGTGCTTTGGTGGAAACTGCTGGCCGTGTGGATTCTGTTGAAATTCGCGGTGGCGAGCCTTGGCTTGTTATCCATCGTGAAGGCGCGGAAGAACCAGACAGAGTACGGGCTTCTGACGTTATTATGGCGGCAGACGACAGCTTGGCGTTAACGTTGACATTGCTTAGCAATATCAACAACAACCTAAATTCTACTGGCGTTATCAGCCAAAGCTTGGCTCTTGTTGGGCGCACTGTGCAGGTTGTCACAACAGACGCTACAGGAAACCCCAATGGGTTTGTTGAAGGTAATGTTGATTTTATTGACTTTACTGGCTCTTTCCCTATGCTTGCCATTGGAAGCGAGCGCGTTCCAGTTGGTGCTGTTGTTAACATTGCTGACCGCAACATGATTATCGGGCATAATGTTAACCTGTTTTCTGGCGGAAACATCACTACTGGCGGCATAATTGAGGGCATACGTTTTGCAAATGGCAACCAATATGTTGTAATAAATGGCGGCACACACCGCATTGACCATTTTGCTAACTTAACAGATGCTATTGACTTGCGCAGAATGGGCGCAGGAACACCACCTTATACCGTTGAATATGACGACCGTGAAGCCATTGTGCAAAGTGTGTTTTTACGTGATAACAGGGTTTGGATGGGACTTTATATGACCGACGACAGCACTGTTGAACTTATGACATTTGCATCATTTATGGGGATTAGCACCGATGACGATGACTAGGCTAGGGGGTATCTGTTGTGCAACTTAATAACAACCGAATAATCAACCCCGTGCAACATAAGGCGCAGTTGCAGAACGTTGCGGCAAACCAGGGTGTTAATGGTGGCGACTTCCAACAGATGATGGATGGATTGCGCCAAAGCCAACAAGCCAAGGATGTGCAGTTTTCAAAGCACGCCAACGCGCGGCTTGATGCCAGAAATATCCAATTAGATGTGCAACAATTGCAACGGTTGGAACAAGGCGTGGCAAAAGCCCAAGGAAAAGGCATACGTGACGGTTTAGTGTTGATTGACAACATAGCTTTGGTGGTAAATATTACCAATAAAGTTGTTGTGACAGCACTTAATCAGCAAGACCAAGTTTTTACCAACATTGACGGTGCTGTGATTGTATAAACTGGACTTTTTTTAAGAGGTTTACCCCGCCTGAATGACAGAAGGCGCGGAACGCAGTACCAATAAAGTCGCAGGGGCAAACCCTGTCGCCCCTGCTGATTTAGGAGGTGCGAAATTGTACACGGATTTAAGCTACAAACTGTCTGCCGCTGTTCATGCATATAAAGATAGGATGGTGCGCGGGCTAAACGCCCTAACTGACGCTGAAATAAATGCTCGCATTGCTGAATTTAGGGCGAATTATGCCCCTTGTAGGGAAACTGGCACTCAGGAAGAATGGGATGCCTTTTCCGAAAGGCTTTGGGCATTTAAACAATCTTTGTTCGCCATACAACAGGCAGAAGAGCCAGAGTCGCTAATTACAACTTCTTCCCAGAATTGCGAGGATGGGGAAGAAGAGGATGACGTAAGACCAACCCCCATACCACAGGCGCAAGTCTATGGTAATGCTGAAATGCTTGGTCAAGAACCCCGAAGGATAACCGACGGAGGGTTGGTTGCAGGGTTGTATGAAAGCAAGTTGCTGAACAGTCAAAATGACTGGAACAGCTAATTGAGGAGGATTTAATTATGATGCGTTCTATGTTTTCTGGTGTTTCTGGCTTAAGAACACACCAGAGCCGAATGGATGTAATTGCACACAATATTGCCAATGTTAACACAACTGGCTTTAAAGCAAGCCGCATGACATTTGCAGATGCTTTTAGCCAAACTATTTCTGGGGCATCTGGTCCAAACCCAGATGCTGGTCGCGGCGGTACGAACCCTATGCAAGTTGGTCTTGGCGTTAATGTGTCGGGCATCAACCGCAACATGGGCACGGGTGCTGCCCAACGTACTGACGACCCATTGCATTTGATGATTGAAGGTGACGGCTTCTTCATTGTGGGCGATAACACGGGAACATTCTTCACCCGCGCGGGGGATTTTGTGCGGGATGAGGAGTGGAATATCGGCTTGCCTAATGGTTTGTTGTTGCAAGGTTGGCCCACCAGTTGGGACCCTAACGTTGGAGGGCCAGCAAGATTCCAAACTGGTCCTATGGCGGGGGAAATCATTGGCCCGCAGCGTGGCCCTGTTCAAGGTATCACCATTGGGCCAGAAATGCGCAATGTTCCACCTCGCGCTACAGGTAACGTGCGTGTTATGGATAATATCCGCTCTTCAGAGACTAACACTGGTGAACCTATTCCGACTACCATCAACTTCCAAGATTCTCTGGGTACGAATTACCAAATGGATATTGAGTTTAGATGGGTAGCTACATCTGGTACGACACCTGGACATTGGGCTGTTTATCACCGTAACCATATAACATGCACCCGCACGAACACTTCATTTAATTTAGATGTGCCTGCAACTGGCCCGATTGAAGTTGAGGCAATTGCTACAGGTGCATCACCAGATGCTACTTGGACACGACTTACTACAATTGAGTTTAATGAAAGTGGTAATCCAGACACAAATCCCGCCGCTACAACGCCACCCCCATTTGATTTAGGTGGATTTGTTAGCTTCTTCCAATTAGTTCCTGGTAG
>WQSI01000101.1 GCA_009787945.1 Defluviitaleaceae bacterium | reverse complement strand
CCAAGCCGCGTCTACAGTGCCGCCAACCGCAACATCAGCAGGTGGAATTGGCGGGTCTGGAGGGCTGGCCACAATTGGGTTGGCATTGCGCCAGAAAACTGCGCCCGCATCCTGAATGTTTTGCCTGGTTATGTTTTTGGTAATTTCAAAATTTACATCATTTGCAGGGGTAATCCCTGGGGCGGTGCTTATATTATTTTGGGTTACGATTGGCGGCTGGTTGGTGCGGAAGCCAGAAAACACATAACGCCCAGCGAAAGTGCCGTTAAGCTCTGTTTTCATTTGTTGGAACAAAAGCTCTGCCACGCGAACTATAGACTGGCGGTTTTGGAAGGTGTATGTACCAGAAGCACCTTGCACCATCAGCTCACTTCTTGTTCTGGTTAAAATTTCAGTGGTGTTTTGCAGGTTTTGCTCACTAACCTCCATCCAAGACTGGGCTTGTGCCACATTACGCTGATGCTGTTGCACCTCCGCCACATTTGTGCGGAAGCGCAAGGCGCGGCTGGCGATAATGGGATTGTCTGATGGACGCTGTATAACCTTACCGCTGGAAAGTTGCATAAAAAGCCTATCCACATTGTTGGCGTTGCGGTTAAGGTTCATTAATAATCTATTTGTTGTCATTGAATTTGTAATTCTCATTAGATATTCCCCCTAAAATCATGGCTTGCTCAGGCAAGTGTAGGTTAACTCCAGCTTCCCATTCTATTTATCATGGTATCATAAATATTGTCAATTACAGAAAACAGGCGGGCGGCAGCCTGGAACACCAACTGATGCTGTATCATATGGGCGACCTCTTCATCCATAGAAACGCCTGAAACGGCTCTGCGTTGGTTTTCCACCGTAACCATAAGCTCTGTGTAGGAGCGGGAAAAGTTTTGTGCTTGACGACCTGTAATTCCCAAATCACCTGTAATTGCGGCAATAAAGTCACCAAGACGACCTTCGCGGAAAAGCCCGCGTTCCTCGGTTATAGCTCCCCAACTATGCACAATGTCGTTTTGAGAAGGGGTGTTGGAGGGGTCAGATGCAATGGCAAGCCTGCTTGAATCTGCCATTAAAGCTGGGTTTACCATGAAATTGCCTGCGGTTATGTTAAAATAATTAAATGTCCAGTTGTCGGAAGCACCTGCTGGCGGGGCAAAATTTTGAAAGCCGCCAACGCCATAAAAAGACATAATAAAACCTGCGCCGCCATTTGCAATATCCCAGGCGGGGATGCCGTTAAGGTCGTAACCTTCCATATGTCCAGTTACCCCGTTAATGGATTCGCCATTTAAGAACCTGCCCTCATTGAAGGCGGCGGCTTTTGTGCGCACAAGCTCGTTAAGGCGCGCCATAAAATACGGAATACCTTTGTAGCTGGTTGTGCGCCCCACCACCACTTCTTGAGGCGCAGTTAGGATTGTAGCAAAGTCAAGAGGTGCTGGCTGTTGGTCGTTATCATAGAGATTAAACCAGCCCGCTACGGGATTGCCGTTTGCATCAAATTCCAATCTAAATTCAGTATACCTTATTTGTCGGTTAACACCATTTGTATCTCTCACAGTAATGAAACCTGTGTTTCCAAGGTCTACGCGGCTGTTTGGTCCAAATTCCATCCTAAGGACATTTGTTGCCGTGCCTTCCCAACCTGGGATATAAGGCGAACCTGGCGCAGGGGTTAAGCCTGTTGGGTTAAGAGCCACAGAGCCTGTGTTGAAGCTACCAAAGCTGCCCCCATTGCCGTCACGCAGGTTAATTAGTGCGGCAAGCTCCCCGCGGAGGGTTGGGGAATACATGTTAAAGCTGCGCCCGTTTGACCAGAAAATGTCATGCATCCCTTGGTATTCCTCTGGATTGCGGGCAACGTTGCTAATGCCGTCAGAGAAGGTTCGCGGACGCACTTCTATGCCATTCATGTTAAAATGTTGCACAAATTGGTTTCCGTCAATTAAAATCAGCAACTCGCGGCGGCTGTCGCGGGGGTCGGTTGTGCGTCCTGCCGCAAAGTCTGGGTTCATTTCTTGTTCACGCACTTCAATATTCACAAGCCCGCTTAATTGGTCGATAAGTAAGGCGCGTTGGTCGCGCAGGTCGTTGGCGTTGCTTCCGTCAAGCTCCAAAACAGAAATTTGGCGGTTAAGCGACGTAATTTGGCGGCCAAGGCTGTTGATAATGCCCACAGTAACTCCAATTTCTTGGTTTAAATCTGCTTGTTGTTGGCGCAACTGGCTGTAAGCGGTGTTGACGGTTACGCCAAATGTTTCCAGGCTAGACAGAAAGTTGCGGCGGTGTGTAGCACTGCCTGCATCTGTGCCAAGCTCCGAAACCCTGCTAAAAACATCATTTACATTGTGGGTGATGCCCACCCCTGGGGCTTCGTGCAAAATACCTTGCACCAAGGTCAAAATATCATATTTTTTGTTAAACTGCCCAAGGACAGAATTGTTTGCCCAAAATTTTCCATCTAAAAATTGATTGCGCACTTGTTGGATGCTTACAATTTCAGAACCTGTACCAACCATACCGCGACCCATTGCTGTGCGCAAAGGCGTTGTGGCTTGCTGAATTGCAACTTGGCGGGAAAAGCCCTGGGTTTCTGCATTTGCTATATTATGGGAAATTGTGTGTAAGTTCGCTCGTGATGTGCGCATGGCAGACGTTGCCACATGCAGACCAAAGAAGGCTGAATTCATAATGTCACTCCTTATCTATATTAGACACGTCTATTGTAAGCCATCCTTGGCACTTCTGTAAATCCTTTAAAAAATTCTACGCTCTACCAATATTTACCAAACGCTCCAACATGCTGTCCATCATAGAAATCATACGGGCAGAAGAGTTGTATGCGTGTTGGAAGCGTATCATGGCAGACATTTCCTCTTCCAGGGACACGGCAGACACGCTCATTCTACGGTGTTGCACCATTTCCACTTCCTCCATTGTCGCTAACAGGTCGCCGCGGGCTTCCGAGCCTCCCGTACCCATCTCTGTAATCATGTTGCGGTAGAAGAAGTTAAAGCTCTTTGGCTCCCAATTGTCAAAACGCACGCGAGGGCTGTTCCATTCATTCATCATGTGGAGCAGCAAACGGTTGTCGCTTTCCCCAGCGAAGGTCAGCGGCAAATGTGAACCGCCACCTTGCTCTAAATATATTGGGTTTAATATTATATTTCCAAGGGTGTACCCTTCCCCAGGGCGAATCTGGATAAACAAACGTAAGTCCGCTGGTTCTGCCGCAGAAAAGGGCGGGGTAATTTGTCCGTGATAATGCCCATGTTGGTTCACTGGCATTCTATACACGCCATCCACGTAAAAGGGCTGGGTAAGGCTGTTATTAAACATATTTACCATGTCGTTTACCAAAGTATCAAACTGTGACTGAATACGGGGTATAACACCCACATTCATGTCAAAACGGCGCATGGGAATAAGGTCAAAATCCTGCATAATTTCCACTGCAAAGTTGCCGCTTGGGCGGGTGCTTGTCAAGCTATTCAAGAAGGCGTTCATCTGTGCCGCTTCTTCTGCGGTTATGTCGCCATCTGCCAGGGCTTGCGCCACCCCTTGCCTTGCTGCTTCAACAGCGGCAGGGGTAATGCCTGGCGCGTGGGTTGCAACTTCTGAAGCTATTTGGGCATTTATGTCAAGGGGGCGTTCAAAACGGGAGGACAGCACAACTTGCTCAAAGGTTCGGGTTGTAGCTGGTGGCCCAAAACCAGTGAATGTTGCGTTTGTAAGGAAGTCATCCCACTCGCCTAAAAGGGCATCTAAGCCCGCCAGAGAAGGCGGAACAACAGCAGGCATAAGGGCAGAAACGGCCCCTGTCATGTCTACACGATTACGAATATCAATCTGCTCTTCCACAGGATGGCTTCTATAGTTGGTATGAGTTAAGCCGCGGCTGGAAAGCATAGACAAAAGACTTCCCACTTTCCCGCCGTTGTCCACTGTGTAGTTGCGGGAAAGCCTGTCCCATCTAAACAAAGAGCGGGCTTCCTCTTGAAATTCCAACACCCTATCTTGGGCTGTAAACACAGGCTCTACAAAAGGTGACATAGGAGCAGACTGACGCAAGCCAACTTGATGCACAGAGCCGTTCATCAAAAGGGCGTGTCCGTCGTGGGCAGTCATAACATTAACCGACCCGCCAGGCACTTCAATAAAGGTAATGTCAATAATTGTTGCAAGCTCGTCCAGGGCATTGTTTCGCAAATCCATAAAATCATTGGGGTTTTGCCCAAAATTACGCTCTTGCATAATGCGCTGGTTTAAATGGTTTATATCCGTCAAAAGCTGGTTGATGCGCTGAACAGAGCGGCGAATGTCCAAATCTAACTGCATTTGATACTCAAAGGTAGCCCGCTGTGCGGCATTTGCCCTGTCAATAAATGTGTTTGCTTGGGAAACAAAATTCGAGCGGGTGTCGCGGGAAGGTGTGTCGTTAATTAGCTCGTTAAGGGCAGAATTTAACTGTTCCAGCGACAGATGAAGGCGATAATGCCCTTCAAGCTCACCAAAAATAGCGTCCATTTCCGAGTGAGTGCCGTTGCGCACTTCCCAATAGGCAAGACGCGGCACGGTTTCGCGGAAGCGAACATCCAGAAAATGGTCACGCACTTGGCGGATGCCGTTCATGCTAGTACCCATACCAATCTGCATTGGTCCAGTCATAGGAGACTGACCAATGGTACGAGAGTTAAAATGGGCTTGATGCACCATTTGGCGGGTAAAACCACGGGTTGAGTGGTTTGCCATGTTGTGACCTGTTACATATAAATTTGTCTGAGCCGCGCGCATACCGCTTACGGCAGAAAATAAACCTGACATGCTCATAAATAATCCCCCCTTGTCCTACTAAGAACTTGTATCTATAAAACTTCCAGGCTCGTGTCCGTCGTCTAATGTATCTCCATAGCCAACAGGACCTGCATCTAAACTGGAATGTACAACATTCATGTTAAATTCTAAAAATTCCAAGGCACTTTCGATAAGCAGTTTATTAGCGTCGTTAGATTGTTTCATTTCGTCGAGCACGATAATAAATTCTTCCACAGCAATTTTAAATTCTGGGTTTTCGGGCTGACCTTCTGTAAGCTCTGCAAGTTTTGTTAATGTTAGCTCGTCATTTTTTTTATTTAGGACGGTGGCAATGTCTGCCATTATCCGTTCCCTTTCTTTGTCGCCTTTTAACGCCTTTGGCACGATAATATTTTCTTGAGCAACAATACCCCGCAAACCTTCAATATCGTTTTTGATGATAAAATTCTTTTTATCCGCAGAAAGGGCAACCACTTCTTTAAAAAGAACGGTCTGCCCTTGTATAACGCTAATTAAATCACTTATCAACCCTGCCATATTTTCTTCCTCATTATTTTGATTTTATATTATTGATATTGGTAAAATTTTCATATTAAATTTTTTGTATGTTAAATTAAGGTTTTTCTTATGGGCATAAAGCTTAGGGTGCAACGGGTCTTGCACCCTAAATTCTAGCATCCACAATTCTAGAAGCAATATCCCAGGGGGAAATTTCATAAGTGCCAGCTTCAATTTGCGCTCTAAGGGCGGTTACACGGTCCTCACGCACATCAGGGGTTGCTCTGTAAGCGGTGCGGGCGGCAGATTTTTCTAAAGCTTCGCTGCTGGCTTGGTAAGCATTTACATTTTGCTCTACAGCTTTTCTGCGGCTTACTGTGCTTGCATCCATGGGGCGCATCATGCCTTGCATTGGGTTAATTCCAACAATTTTCATAGTGATAGTTCCTTTCTATTTTCCGTCTTAATTTATTATCGGCACATTAACCAAAATATATTAGAGGCATTTTTGCAAAAGTTTTGTAAAATTGTTTTTGTGGGGGATGTGGTTGTAATTGCGATAGGTTTGTGTTATGATAAGTGTAGTAGACCTATTCTAAACAATTTGGAGGGCATATGTGTAAAAATGATTTCAAGGAAAAGTTTGTAAAAAATGTTAGAAATCTTAGCCGCAAAACCGTGGAAACAGCCACTCCAGGGCAGCTGTACGACGCCCTAGCCGCAACTGTGCGGGAGGTTTTAACAGACAAGTGGATTGCAACCCACGACGCGTACAATCAGCAGGATGTTAAAATCGTCCATTATTTATCCATGGAATTTTTGATGGGCAGGTTTTTAGGCAATTCGCTGATAAACCTGTCATTAAAAGACATTGCCAAGGAAACCTTTGAAGAGCTTGGGCTGGATTTAAATGCCGTGGAAGATGCAGAGCGTGACCCTGGGCTTGGCAATGGCGGTCTTGGTCGTCTTGCCGCTTGCTTTTTGGACAGCCTGTCAACTTTAGATTTGCCCGCCTATGGTTGTGGTATTCGTTATCGCTATGGCATTTTTGAACAGGGCATACAAGACG
>WQSI01000100.1 GCA_009787945.1 Defluviitaleaceae bacterium | reverse complement strand
TTTATGATATGATGTTGCTAACACAATATGGGCGGTTGGCTTCACCTCACCTCAAAAGAGAGAGGAGGTGATAGCATGATTGAAATTTCTATGACACATTTTGAGTTCCTTATGTCAATAATGACAGGCGCACTCGTTTACATAGCATACAGAAATCTCAAGAGAAACAACAAAAAATAACCGCCCTATCGCAAAGGTAAACGGTTATTTGATTTGAAATCAAGTAATATCGTGAAGCCAACTGCTATATTGTGCCACCAGCCCTCTTCCCCAAGGGGGCTGGTTTTTCTTTCTCTTACCCTAATTATAACCCAAACCCCCACCCCTGTCAACAACAAATTTTCACAGTCGCAGGGTCGCAGGTGTTATTTCCAATTTTTCCGAGCAAAACTATAAGCCGGGTTCTGTTTTTGCAATCATCTATCTTGGCTGCACGTCGCCGCTACAGCTCTTGCGGAGCTACGGAAACAGAGCGGGCAACTCTTTACGTTTCCTCCCTTGCATCGAATGGGGTTTGCATGTGCCCCAGAGGTTTCCCCCTGGGCGGTAGGCTCTTACCCCACCTTTCCACCCTTACCCAACGGCAACCGCAGTCCCGCCAGGCGGTTTATTTCTGTTGCACTTTCCTTAGGGTCGCCCCCAGCAGACGTTATCTGCCATCCTGCCCTGTGATGCCCGGACTTTCCTCACCAGAATTATCTAGCGCGATTGCATGTTTTACTCAAGTATGTCATCCCGTTCCCATGTGTCAAGCGCGGGATGGCGTATGGTAGCGACAGATATTAGCCGCCCTTTTTTGGGTCAAAAATTAGTTTAAAAGTGGCGAGAGCCAGTGCCGCACCTATGATTTGCATTGTTATAAACAACAGCCCGTCTGCCCACGCTATGCCGCTTTGGGTCGGGGTGAACATTCGTGCTAGGGTGACAGCGGGGTTTGCAAACATTGTTGATGATGTGGACAGCAGCATCCCGCCCACCAAAAGACCAACGATAACAGAAATTTTCCCCGAGCCTTGCTTAACCAGGAGAAAGATGGCAAGGATTAGGATGAATGTGCCGAGTATTTCCCCAAGCAGGGTGTGGGTGCGGGGGTTGTTTGAAAGGGCGAGAACCGCACCTACTTCCTCTAAAAACATGGCGTTTGCGGCGGCAACCCCTGCCATGCCTCCTGCAAATTGGGTAACGATGTACAGCCCTGCCTTTTTCCCTGTGGTTTTGCGGTTTAGAAGCATAGCCAAGGTTACGGCTGGGTTAAAGTTAGCCCCACTGACACTTCCAAAAATTTCAATTAAGGCTATTAGGGTGAAGCCTACGGCTATTGCGTTTGCCAAAACTGCCAGGGGCTTGTCTGCGCCGAAAACCTCTGTAAACATAACCATTGACGCCACAGAAGCAATTACAAGGAACATTGTTCCAATGAATTCCGCGGCTACTTCCCTGGGTTTAAGCATTTTTTACAGCCTCCACAAGCTCCACAGCCTTTGCAGCATCAAAACCGTTATAATTAGTTTTTATCTTACCCACAGCACGCACTACAAAACGGTCAAAAAACCCCGTTTTCTTAGGGTCGTAATAACAACCCAAAAACTTCCCACTTTTACAATGAGCAAGAAGCCGCGGCGGAAAATTATCCTGCCAGTAGCTTTGACTTTCCTTCAGCCCGCAAATAAACAACCCCACCCGCTTTGTATAAAGGGTTTCCAGGTTGTCCGCTATAAAATGCGCCGCCTCTTTGCGAATTTTACCAGCGTAAATAGACGAGCCGATGATGACAGCATCAAAATCCGCAGGATTTGGGGCTTCGTCCTTTAGATTGTGAAGGGTTGCCCCCTCCAGCTTATCCCCTATTTGCCTTGCAATTTCTGCCGTGCCGCCGTTTTTCGTGGCGTAGACTATCAAGGTTTTCATTACATCTCTCCTAAATATTTCTCAAAGCCGATTTCCTCAAGCTTTTCTGCCTTTTCCAATACAGATTTTTCCAAATTGTAGCTATAGGCAGACACAATGCCCATTAAATCAGGGTTTGTGGCGGCTAGGATTTTGGCAGCAAGAAGCCCCGCATTTTTCGCCCCATTAATTGCCACCGTGGCAACTGGTATACCAGGGGGCATCTGGACAATGGACAACAGGCTATCCCAGCCGCTTAAATTGGCGGACTTCACAGGAACACCAATAACAGGCAGAGGGGTCAGGGATGCCACCATCCCAGGCAAATGGGCAGAGCCCCCCGCCCCCGCAATAATAACCCCAATGCCCCGTTTTGCGGCGGTTTTGGCATATTCATACATGCGGTCAGGGGTGCGGTGGGCTGACACCACCGTCAATTCGTATTCTATGCCGAACTCTTTTAAAATTACAGCAGCGTCAGACATAACAGGCAAGTCAGAATCACTACCCATTATTATGCCTACTTTTGGTATATTTTGCATTTTTTACCTCCAATATAGTTATGCCAATGACCGTTCGGTTTCTTCAAAAATTGTTTGAATTTGGTCAATGGTGATTTCTGTCGTGTCTACATCACCTGCTTTTGAAACAACTTCGGCAAGAAAGATGCTGTCACTAAAAACTTCTACCACACGGGCTAATTCCCCTGTTTTTAATCTGACTTTATCATATTCCTTAATCATTTTTCACGCCTCTCTTTCTGTCAACATAGGCATTTGTCAACCTGTGGCGTTGTTGCCTACGCGGGGGTGCGTATTGTCGAACTATGGCGCGCAATGCGCGCCCCTACCATATGATGCGCGCGCTACCATTTGGCATATGTCCGTGGAACGCATCTTTGTGGAACGCATCTTTGTGGAACGCATGTTCGTGGAACGCATGTTCGTGGTAGGGGCTGGCATTGCCTGCCCCAGTCCAGCAAGCACTATGCCCCTACAAACCCTTAATCTTCAAAGCATTATGGGCTTTATCACCATTCTCCACAGCTTCTTCCAAACTATCAGCAATCACAGTAATATGCCCCATCTTCCGCTTAGGCTTCACCTCAGCCTTACCATAAATATGCAACCGCGCCCCAGGAATACTCAACACCTCATCAACCCCCGTAACATGTGCAACCCCATCTTCCCCAGCATCTCCTAGCAGATTACGCATAACCACAGGCTTAATCAAAGCCGTGTCGCCAAGAGGAAGCCCCGCCACAGCGCGGATATGATTATCAAACTGACTGCTATTACAAGCCTCTATGGTATAATGCCCGCTGTTATGAGGCCTTGGGGCAATTTCGTTAACACTAACGCTACCATCCCGCAAAACAAACATTTCCACGCAAAACATGCCCACCCCCTCAAAAATCTCCATAACGCGGCGGGCAACGTCCATGGCTTGCTTGCTGGTTTCGGGGCTAATGTTTGCGGGAACTTTTGTTTCGTTTAACACCTCGTTTTCATGGTCATTTTGCGCAACGGGATACACCGCAATTTCGCCGCTTCTGCCACGGCAGGCAAGCACAGAAATTTCCATGGTAAAGTCCACAAAGCTTTCCACCATCAAATCACTGCCGCCAAGAGCCGCAAACGCCTCTTCCGCCTGGTCTGCAGATTTAATGAGGAAGTTGCCCTTGCCGTCATAACCCCCAAGACAGGCTTTAACCATCATAGGGTAGCCAAATTTCTCCCCCGCGCGGCGCAAATCTTCAGGGCTATTAACCGCAAGCAGGTCAGGAGATGGCACGCCCTCCTCTATAAGACGGGTTTTTTGGGATAGCTTGTTCTGGATAATTTTCAGGCTTGCAGGGGTGGGGTAAACAGGTTTACCAGTTTTTTCCACCTCAAACAGGGCGTCAACATTAATATGTTCAATCTCATAAGTAACCACATCAGAAATTTCCGCTAATTTTTTAATTGCATCAGCATCTTTCAGCCCGCCAACAATGTGAGTGTCAGCAATGGACGAGGATGGGCAGTTTGGCTCTGGGTCTAAAATATTAATGTGCATGCCCATCTTTTTGGCTTCCAAAATCATCATCTTGCCAAGCTGACCGCCGCCAATAATGCCTATTTTCGTGGCAAGACTCTTAGGTGTTTTCATAATAATCCGCTCCTCTATTGTTAATTTTAATCTTTTGTCTAAACCGTCATTGCGGGCTTTTTTAATCGCCATTCCAAGCCCCGCCCGCACCCAACACCGTCATTGCGGGCTTGACCCGCAATCCCACATGTCATTCCAAGCCCCATACAGCAGGGGCTTGTTAGTGCTGACGGGCTCCCGTGTCAAGCACGGGATGACGTGGTTGAGTGGAATTCATATGTGCCGACCTCAATTTATTAATAAAGCCCCTCAAGGCGTACCTTGAAGGGCTGGATGTGCTTTATAAACCACTATTTCAGAACATCGTTATATGTTTTTTTAATGGACTTAAAAGCATTGAAAGTATCTTAATTAGATACGAGAAACATTGGCTGCCTGTGGGCCCTTTGCTCCATCAACCACTTCAAACTCAACTTCTTGACCTTCTTCAAGGGTTTTGTAACCATCGGTCATAATTGCAGAGAAGTGAACAAAAACATCGTCCTCGCCTTCGACGGAGATGAAACCAAAGCCTTTTTCAGCATTGAACCATTTTACGGTGCCATTTTTCATGTTAAAAGTCCTCCTAGACTGTAGAAAAAATTTCTTGCGGCACGTTTACGCACCGCTCTTACAAAACCCATGATAACACAGAGGACACCCCTTTGTCAAGCACAAATTTCAAATTTTGGCGAAATATTTTCAGAAGGGTAGGGGCGCATATTACGCGCCCAATTACGCGCCCTCACATAAACAAAAAATAAACCCCAAGAACAAGAAGAACAACCGCCGCCACAAAGGAAAAGGGCAAAAAAAGCCAGGCAACTATCATGCCTGCCACGGCAGACAGCATAGAAAGCCCATAAACACGGCGCATTTTTTCAGATTTTGCTGGTCGTTTAATAATATCACCCCTTGCCAATATATGGAAGGGGTGGGAGGGTTATGTTATTTTGTCTACAAATTCTCTTGTTTTTGCGGTGATGTCCTCATGGGCGAAAATGGCAGAGCCTACCACAATAATATTTGCGCCAGCGTCGGCAACGGTTTTGATGTTATCAAGGTTTATGCCCCCGTCCATTTGGATGTTTAGGGGGAGGTTTTGCTCATCTGCCCACCCTCGTATTTTGCGGGCTTTGTCCAGGGTGTGGGGCATGAAGCCTTGACCGCCAAAGCCTGGAACAACGGACATTACCAAAGCCATGTCAATTTCTGGCAGAAGGGGCTTTAGGACATCTTCGTGGGTGTGGGGGTTGATGGCAACGCCCACCCGCTTGCCTTCCCCGCGGATTAGGCTGATAATCCCACGAGCTTCTTCGGCGTTTTCGCAGGTTTCGTAGTGGAAGGTGATAAGGTCTGCACCAGCGTCAGCAAAAGGCTTTATGTAGGATTTGGGGTTTGCTATCATCAAATGAGCGTCAAAGGTTAGGTTTAAGGCGTTTTCATCTGCGAAGCTCCGCAGGGACTGCACTATAGGGATGCCGAAGCTGATGTTAGGCACAAAATGACCGTCCATAACATCCAGATGAAGGTAGGTCGCGCCGCCTTCTGCGGTTTCAGTTATGGCAGTGGCTAGGTTTGTGAAGTTTGCAGATAGAATTGAAGGGGCTAAAGCTTTGTGGTTTTTCATTTGTGACCTCCTTGGGGGTACGTATTGTCGGACAACGGGCGCATAATATGCGCCCCTACACCTTGTAAACATCGCCGCGAGGGGCGATAGTGTCCACATAAATAATGGGTGCGCCCTCTTCATTGGTTTCTTCTGTAAAATCAAAAATCACACGAAAGTCACCAATGGACAGCCTATAACCCTTTCGACCTTGCAACTTCTTGACCTCACCTGACGGCAACAGGTCGATGGCATCCATTATTCTTGTTCTGGTGGCTTTTGTTTGCTTGTCTAGGTATTTGATGGCGGATTTTTGGTATCTTATTTCATATGCCATATTTTGCCCTCAAATCTTTTGCGGACATCCAAGAACCGTCATTCTCTGCTTGAGCTTTGTCGTAGTCATTTATGGCTGCTTGGTTTTCTGCTTCTTCGTGGGCTAGGTATTCCATGTATTTGGTGGCGGCATATTTAGAGTCTTTGCTTAGGTTTTGGAAAATTCGGATTATTTCTTGGTTTTCTTGGGTTAGGGTTTCTGGCATGGGTTGACCTCCTTGTGGATGCGTATTGTCGGACAGCGGGCGCATAATATGCGCCCCTACGGGGGGTACGTATAAACCGTCATTGCGGGCTTGACCCGCAATCCCACACGTTGCGCGGTAGGGGCGCGCATTGCGCGCCCGCTGTCGGGTAAACGTCAAGTCAATATAGGGTACGTATAAACCGTTATTGCGCGTTGGGGCGGATTATGTGGTTATAAAGTTTTTGTATAGTTCGTAGCGGGCAGGGTGGATGGTTTTACCCACTGCCGCTTTTA
>WQSI01000099.1 GCA_009787945.1 Defluviitaleaceae bacterium | reverse complement strand
GTTGCCTATCGTGAGTCTTTCCGCAAAGCTGTTGACGTTGAAGGTAAATATGTTAAGCAGTCTGGTGGTAAAGGTCAATATGGTCACTGTAAGGTTAAATTTGAGCCAATTGACGCTAATGATTCTGAAAACAGCTTCATCTTTGAAAACAAAATCGTTGGTGGTGCAATTCCTCGCGAATTCATCTCCCCAATCGAGGCTGGCATCAAAGAAGCCATGGAATCTGGTGTTATCGGCGGCTATCCTGTTCTTGGGGTAAAAGCTACCCTTTATGATGGAAGCTTCCATGATGTTGACTCTTCTGAAATTGCCTTTAAAATCGCTGGTTCTATGGCGTTTAAAGAAGCAATGCGCAAAGGTGACGCTGTGTTGCTAGAGCCTATTATGAAAGTTGACGTTACTGTATCCGAGGACTATATGGGTGATGTTATTGGTGATTTGAACAGCCGCCGCGGCCGTATCGACTCCACCGAAGCCCGCTCTGGTGCTGTTGTTGTTCATGCTTTTGTACCTCTTGCCGAAATGTTTGGATACACAACCCGCCTGCGCTCCATGACCCAAGGTCGTGGCGTTTTCGCCATGGAAGTTGGTCATTATGAGCAAGTTCCAAAGAGCATTATGGAGAAAGCAACTCTAAAAAATAGCTAATGTGATTTAATTTTGCAAAAAACACTTGCAAAATCAAGAACAACCTAGTATAATTACTATAATTTGTATAATGAATTATGGGCAACGCCCGCATTAAGGAGGAAGTTACTTATGGCGAAAGCTAAGTTTGAAAGAAACAAACCCCACGTTAATATCGGAACTATCGGTCACGTTGACCATGGTAAAACCACCCTAACCGCTGCAATTTCCCGCACCCTTAACCAACGTTACGGCACTGGTGAAATTGTAGACTTTGACAAAATTGACAAAGCTCCAGAAGAAAAGGCTCGTGGTATAACCATTAACTCCACTCATATTGAGTATGAAACTGACAAGCGTCACTATGCCCACGTTGACTGCCCAGGCCATGCCGACTATGTTAAAAATATGATTACTGGAGCGGCTCAAATGGACGGTGCAATCCTTGTGGTTGCTGCAACTGACGGTGTTATGGCACAAACTAATGAGCATATTCTTCTTGCCCGTCAGGTTGGTGTTCCTAAAATTGTTGTATTTATGAACAAGTGCGACATTGCTGATGAAGAGCTTATCGAGCTTGTTGAAATGGAAATCCGTGAAGCCCTTGACAAGCAAGACTTCCCAGGGGATGACACGCCAATCATCAAAGGTTCTGCCCGTGAAGCTTTGGAAAATCCAGCTGGCGAGTGGGGCGACAAAATTATCGAGCTTTTCGAGCATGTTGACACATATATCGACGAGCCAGCTCGTGAAGATGACAAGCCGTTCTTGATGGCTGTTGAGGACGTGTTCACTATCACTGGCCGCGGTACTGTTTCTACTGGTCGTGTTGAGCGTGGTGTTTTGAAAGTTTCTGACACCATCGAAATCGTTGGTTTCACCGACGCAAACCGTCCATATGTTGTAACTGGTATTGAAATGTTCCGTAAGCTTTTGGATTCTGCTCAAACTGGTGACAATATCGGCGTTCTTCTTCGCGGTATCGCCCGTGATGAGGTTGAGCGTGGGCAAGTTCTTGCAAAACCAGGCTCTATCAAAGGCCACAAGAAGTTTAAAGGTCAAGTTTACGTTCTTTCTAAAGAGGACGGCGGCCGTCACTCTCCATTCTTCAACAACTACCGCCCACAGTTCTATCTTAGAACAACCGACGTAACTGGCGTTATCACCCTTCCAGAAGGCACTGACATGTGCAAACCTGGCGACAACGTAGAGCTTACCGTTGACCTTATCAGCCCTGTTGCCATCGAAGCAGAAATGCGCTTTGCAATCCGCGAAGGCGGCAGAACTGTTGGTTCTGGCGTTGTTACTGAAATTCTTGACTAATTTTAAAACCTATATTAATAACCGCCAGGCGTTCAAAAACCTGGTGGTTTTTTATTGACAAAACCGCGGGTTTCGTGATACAATCCTTCTAATGGGAAGGAGGTTTTGTTGTGTTAACTTTGGAAGCAATAAAAGGAGTTATAGCACCAATCGCCGAAGAATTGGATTTGCGAAGGGTGATTGTGTTTGGCTCTTACGCCAGGGGCGAACAGGGAGAAAATAGCGATATTGATTTGGTGATAGATAGCGGTGGCACTTTGAAGGGTTTTGAGGTGCTTTGTGCCGTTGGTAAGTTGGTGAAAGCTCTGCCCTTGCGGGCTGATATTTTTGAACTGTCCGAAGTCAAAAACCCCTCCGAAACATATACAGCCATACAGCAGGAAGGGGTTGTGATTTATGAGGGATAAAGATAGGGAATTATTGCGGGGTATGTTGGAATTTGCTCATAAAGTTAAGAGAAGGATGGATGATTTGACTTTTGAGAGTTTTTTGGAAAACGATGACATTCAAGAAGCGATTTTGTACGCTTTGGGTCAAATGGGCGAAAAAGCAACTCACCTTAGTGACAGTTTTATTGAAGAACATCCCAGGGATGAATGGTATGGCTTGATTGGTTTGCGTAATAGGCTGTTTCACTCTTACGAGGATATATCTATGGAAGTTGTGTATAAAGCCTCCCATGAGCAGATTGACGGGCTTATTGAGATGATTGGGGATTTACTAGGGTAGACCGCTAGAGTAGTTACTGAAATTCTTGACTAATTTTAAAACCTATATAAACAAACCCGCCGAGCATTACGCTTTGGCGGGTTTGTTTTATTAATCATCATTACCAACCTGGACCGACACAAGCCCCGTGACAGGATATACCAAGGAATGTTAAACTGGCGAATATCGCCGCAATAATAGACACTACTTTTCCTGCTTTTCCAAGTCTGCTTTTATAATCAACTTTGTTCCCAACAACAATTCCAACAATTGCTAACCCTAGTCCGATTGCACCTGCAACAAAAGCACTAGGCGTAATATTATAACCCCACCAAGGACTCCACCATTGGCTTGCTCCGTGAATCGCGATGGATGAGAGTATAGACGAAACAATCCCTAACAAAAGCGAGGTTGTACCCATTGATGCGACTTTATCTCTTTCTGACTTCATTTGGTCATTTTCAAGATTATCCACTTTCATTTTGAAGAGGTTTGCGCGCTCTTTGGCGTCTTTGAAATCACCTAGTTCTTTGTAACCACTAGCAAGGTCGCGGAAGTCGCTTTCGGTAGTGGCTGTTTTTTCTTTTTCAAGCAGTTTTTCATATTCCCTTTCCTTAGCTGCCCTTTGCTCTGACTCGAGTTTTGCTTTTTCTTTTTCGGGAAGCAAATGATAAATTTCTTTATCAATAGCAATCAAAGCATCTTGTAAAATTGAGTTTACCTGATGTGGAGTCCAACCAGATGCAGAGCCAAATTTAATATCCATTATAAGGTAGCCCAAACACCCGATAACTTTGGTTATTTCTTCATCATCACCTATACTGCTCACATTGTACCCTAGGCTTTCCAAATTTCTCTTGCACTCCAACATTGTGTCCAGCATTTTTTCAAGTGTAGGCGCTGACACATTACCATAAAGCCTCGCTGACACTCCTTGCATTGCGCTTCTGCAACTCCTAAGCGCTGCTAATTTGTCTTTCATAAAAAAATCCTCCTTCGGCTTGAAAAATGTGATTGACAAATCAGCCTTAGTGAGGTAGAATATCACTAGGCTTTAAAGGCTGTTGGGGACACGCAGGTCGGAAGTTTTCGACGACAAGACGACTTGCGTGTCCTTTTTGCCTTTGCATACATTATAATTTAAGTTGAGATATTTGTCAATATAAAATTTACATTATTTAAAAATGATGCTTGGGCATCAATCTAAAAAAGCCGCTAAATGCGTTGGCGGCTTCAGACTGTAGACAAGCTCCCTTATTCGTCATTGTGGGTCAAGCACGGGATGACGCGTTTGGAGGCTTTAAAATAGATTTATGGTATACGCCAGGTGTGGGCGTTATGGAAAATATTGTGGGCTGATGGGGAAAGGTTGCCGCCGATGTGGCTTGCTGCAAATAGGGTTCGGTTGCGAAAAGTTATGGGGATTATTGGCAAGTTTTGGGCGAAGTAGTCCTGGACATCTGCCGCGGCTACGGATAGGGCGGTTGGGGTAACGGCTCGGTTGGCTGCGTGAAGCAGGTTTGACAAATAATGGGAGTTATAGCCCATGGTAAAATCCATATTGGGGCGGGTTTGCAGAGTTGTTGTACCTACCACCAGGTCGAAATCTGCTGTATTTATGCGGTTTTGGAATTCGTTTTCAGCTAAGATGTGTAGAGTGGCGTTAACGCCTTCCGCCACAAGGGCATCCGCCAAGGACTGCGCCACGGCTTCAACCTTGTGATTTTCTGCGTTTACAATAATGTCAAAAGCCAGTTGCAAAGGGGGCAGAGCGGGAGAAATTTGCCGCTGCAAAAACCCACCAGCACCAAGAACAAAGCCTGCATCTGCAAAAGTAGCGGAAGGGGTTTCCTCCACGTCCACCGCAAGCCATGAAATTGGGTTTAAGGGCGCAAAAGCTCTGTCTGAACCTGGGGGCATCAGCGAATTCCAGTTCAAGGCGGAAGCAACAGCAAGCCGCACTTCTCTTTCGGCAAAGATGGTGCGGTTATGGTTAAATCCAATAAAATCAAGGTTTGTGCTGGGTATTATTCCACCCTCGTTTTTACCCATGGCGCGAAGCCTGCCCCAATCAGCGGCATTTGCGGGCAAAATGTCAATTAAGCCCTGCTCGAAGGCGTGGGGGGCGTCATTCATATCTCGCAGTATTAGGGCGGTTACACCGTCAATGTGAGGTCTGCCCCCTGGCGCATTTGTGTTTGGGATTAATTCTAGGTGGCTGGCAAGTGCGTAGTCATAGAAGCGAAATGCCCCGTTGCCTACAGGGTGCATGTTTCGGGGGTGGGTTAAATTTGTCATGGGTACTGGGCTATAATATTCCCTGGGTATTATTGGAAAATCTAACAAATATTTCATTTGCCACATTGGATAGTGGAGGTTGATGTGCAAAGCGTGGTCGTCTAACATGCTGTGGTTGGCGATATATGCCACATTATTGCGGTATACAGCGGTTGCAGGAGCTTGATTGCGCAAAACGTCAATGCTAAAGGCGAGGTCGGCTGAGGTTATGGGCGTGCCGTCCTCCCAGAAAATGTTTTGCCGCAAGGTTATGGTCAGGCTTTGACCGCTAGGGGCGAAAACGATGCTTTCAATGATTGCAGGGTTTGCGTGGGGCTGCAACTGCTCATCAAAAATAACGATTGGCTCAAAAATAAGGCGTAACACTTGCGCCAGGTGGGGGTCGCTGTTAAGCAACGGGTTTAAAGTGCGCGGCATGGGCATGGCGACATTTAAGTGGTTAGCGAAAGCGACCTGGGCAACGGGTTCAGGCTCATTGTCAGCGGGTTCGTCGGATTCGTTGCCGCTGCTGACCGCAGAGTTGGCGAAATTAGGGTCAAGTTGGGCAAGATTAGGTGGTTCGCCGCCACATGCCGCTAAAATCAGCAACAACAGGGGTAGCAGTAGAAACTTTACCATTCAATCACCCTTGAAAAGTCTGCCATTTGAAGGGTTAAATCCTCCAAAGTGCCGTCGTTGTGTATAATATAATCGCAGTAAATGGCCAAATCACTATCGCTCATTTGGCTGTTAATCCTAGCCGCTGCATCTTCAGGCGTTATGCCATCTCTTTTTATAATCCTCTCTTTACGCAGTTCCATGGGCGCGAAAACCCCCAACACCACATGGCACATTTCATGTAAACCCGCCTCTATCAGCAGGGGCGCATCAATGGCAATAATGCGGCTTTTGCTTAGGGCGAAAGCCTCAAGAATACGCTGGATGATGTATTTATGGGTAATGTCATTTAATTGAGCCAGCTTTTCTTTGTCTTTAAAAACGATTTCCCCGAGAATTTTGCGGTCAATTTCACCGTGGTAATTCAATACTTTTTCCCCAAACGTTTTCCAGATTTCTGTGTACGCTCCCGTGCGGTCTTTTAAAATAACTTCATGCCCTATGGCATCTGCATATAAAATTTGAACACCCATTTCCTTTAAAATGTTGCAAACTTCGCCTTTTCCTACGCCGCTTCCCCCTGTCACACCTAATATAATTCTATTTGGCTTCATACCAATTCCTCCCAATATTTACATCTATTGTAAGCGTTACGGAAAGCTCCACAGCGCGCTCCATCTCGTCTTTTAGGATTGAGATTACTGCGTCAACCTCCCCCTCTGCCGCTTCGATTAACAGTTCGTCATGGACCTGCAGAATTAGACGAGAACGCAACCCTTCAGCCTGCAATCTCTTATAAACCTTTACCATGGCAATTTTGATAACATCCGCCGCAGAGCCTTGTACGGGCATGTTCATTGCGGCTCGTTCACCAAAGCTTCTCGTCATATAATTTCCGCTGGATAGCTCTGGAATTAGGCGGCGGCGACCCCATATGGTT
>WQSI01000098.1 GCA_009787945.1 Defluviitaleaceae bacterium | reverse complement strand
AAGCCATTTCCAGCCCAACCTTCGCCATTATCAACGAATATCACGGCGGGCGGCTGCCTTTGTACCATTTTGACGTGTACCGCATACAATCTGCCGAAAACATGGAAGATACAGGCTTCGAGGACTATTTTTACAGCTCCCAAGGTGTTGTTTTGGTAGAATGGGCAAATTTGATAAAAGAAATTTTGCCCCATCACGCCAAAATCCTTGAATTTACGCGGGATTTGGCTCGCGGTGAAGAATATAGAAAAATTACAATTACTGGAGGTGGCAAAAATTAACATTTTAGCAATTGATACCTCTGGCAAGGTTTCCACTGTTGCAATATCCTCAAATGGGCGAATTTTAGGGGAATTAAGCGTGACGAGCGACAAAGCCCACTCTCAAACCCTAATGCCTGCCATCGCCACCTTGCTGGACACCTGCGAAGTGGACAAGGGTGATTTGGAGCTTTTAGCCTGTGTTACAGGCCCTGGCTCTTTTACTGGCTTGCGCATTGGGGCATCGGTGGCAAAGGGGCTGGCTTTTGCTTTAAACCTTAAAATTGTGCCAATTTCTGCCCTTGATGCTCTGGCTTACAATGCCCTCCAAAACAGCGGGCTTACTGTGCCAACCATGGACGCTAGGCGGGGTCAGGTTTACACAGCGGTTTATAATCCTGATTTTGAGAGGATTGCAGAGCCTGTAGCTTGCGAAATCCAAGTCTTGCTGGACAAGCTTGAGGGTTCGGCAGTGTTTTTGGGTGACGGCGCAGAAGTGTACAAAGATGCCATTTTAGCCCACGGACACAAAATTGCCCCCCCTCATCAGCTTTTTCAACGGGCATCTGCAACCGCCATTTTGGCACATCAAAACCAGCACAAAGCCGTAAGCCCAGCGGATTTTGAGTTGACATATATACGCCAAAGCCAAGCAGAGCGGGAGAAAAACACCACCCCAACCAACGAGGCATAAGATGATTAGAATAGAGCCAATGACGGCAGAACATATTGAACAAATTTACAGAATTGAAAATTTGTGCTTCCCAAAAGACCCTTGGTCAATTTCTACTTTTGAGTTGGAATTAGGCGTTTCCTATGCAACTTACATAGTAGCAACGGAAAACGGCGCGGTTTTGGGGTATGCAGGGATGCACCATGTTTTGGATGTGGCAGAAATTGTGAACATTGGTGTTGACCCAGACTTTCGCGGGCAAAAAAACGGCAGCAAGTTAATATATGAATTAGAAACGCGGGCTTTAAAGCTTGGCGTTACAACAATAAACCTGGATGTTAGGGCAAGCAACACTGCCGCCATAAAACTTTATAAAAACCACGGTTTTACACCCATAGCCGCACGAAAAAATTACTATCGAAAGCCAGTTGAAGATGCAATTGTGATGCAAAAAATATTTTCTGCCACGGAGGCAAACCATGATTAGACTTGACGCAAGCCAGCTTAAAAACTTCTGTGACCCTAAAAGCCTTGATTTGGACGGCATTTCGGTTGTAGAAGGCACGAAGGAAATTATCGGGCAAGGTCGGGCGCGTTCTGCCTTCACTTTTGCCCTTGGCACCCGCCGAATGGGTTACAATATCTACGCCGCAGGGGTAAACGGAAGCGGCAAAACCACATTTTCCACATATTTTGCTGAACAAGCCGCCAAAAACAACCCTCCTCCCCAGGACATGGCGTATATTTACAATTTTGACGACCCCAAAAGCCCCAAATTGCTAACTGCACCTCCTGGGGTTTTAAATGTGCTAAAGGCTGATTTACAGGAGGCTTTAGAGGTTCTTGCCGTGGAAATCCCAAAGTTTTTTGAAAGTGATGAATATGAAATTGAAAAGTCGGAAATTATCCGCAAAATCGACAAACAACGGGATGAAGAGGTTAAGGTATTTTCAAAAATTGCGCGGGAACAAGGCTTTGAAATGCGGCTTGTTGATAAGGGCATAACCTTTGCCCCCATTGTTGACGGTGAGGTTATAGATGCTGATAATTTCAGCAAGCTATCTTTAGAAATTCGTGACCAAATAACCGATGCTTCCCACGAAATCCAAGAAACAGCTGTAGAAATTGTTAACAGACTTCGTTATTTTGACAACACTTTAAGGGAAGCCGTGGAAAATTTGGACTATACCACCGCGTTACTTATTGTGGGCGGTCAAATTTCCCCTTTACAAGAAAAATATCAGGCAGAACAGGGGATTTTAGACTATCTTTCCGAAGTGAAAGAGGATGTTTTGGAAAATTTCCATGATTTTCAAGGGGCGCACACAGGGCATGACGAGGGGGATTTTGTTTCCCAAATAATACCATGGAGCGGGCGCAAAAGCCGCGAGGAAACCACCTGTAAATATCAGCTTAACATAATAGCCGACAATGGCAGCCTTGTTGGCGCACCTGTTAAAGTTGCTGTAAACCCAACCTATGCCATGGTAATGGGAGAGGTGGAGTTTGACAACGAAATGGGAAACCTTACCACGGACTATATGAAAATCAAAAAAGGGCTTATCCATGACGCTAATGGCGGTTATTTAATTCTGCAGGCGACAGATGTGCTGGGCGTGCCCTTTTTGTGGGAAAATTTAAAGCGTGCCTTAAAAACCAAAAAAGCAACCTTTGAAAACCCTAAAGAACAGCAAACCCAAAACACATCTAGCATCCATCCAGACCCTGTTCCGCTGGACATAAAGGTCATAATGGTGGGCAGTTATTACTATCACGGCATTTTGAAGGAGTTTGATGAAGATTTTGGGGATTTATTTAAGGTGACTGCCGCCTTTGATTACGAAATGACACATAACCCCGAAAATTTAGCGGAAATCTGCTGTTTTATAAAGCGTTTTGCAAGCGAAGAGGACATTTTGCCTTTTGCAACCTGCGGCGTTGCTACTATTATTGAGTTTTCAAGCCGTTTGGCAGGAAACCAGAAAAAGCTGTCTGCCCGCTTTAACCGCATTGCAGAGGTGCTAGTGGAGGCAGACCTTTGGGCGAAAGAGGATGGTGCTGACAAAGTGACTGCCCAATATGTGGAAAAAGCCATTACAGAATGGGATTATCGCCATGGGCTGTACGAGGAAAAATTAACAGAGCTAATTGAGGACGGTGTTATAATGATTGACACCGTTGGAGCAAAAGTTGGCGAAATTAACGGGCTTGCGGCAATGGACAGCGGCGAAACATCCTTTGCTAAACCCACAAAAATAACCGCCACCACCTACGTGGGCAAGGCGGGGATTGTGAATATCGAAAACGAGGCTCAGCTAAGCGGGGAAATCCATGATAAGGGGATGCAAATTGTCATTGGTTATCTGGGTCAAAAATATGCGCAGGATTTTCCTCTAAGCCTGTCCTGCCGCGTTTGTTTTGAGCAAAGCTACGCTACAGTGGATGGAGATTCCGCATCTGCCGCGGAGCTTTATACGATTTTATCCTCCTTGGCAGAATTGCCAATTAATCAGGAAATTGCTGTAACTGGGTCAATTAACCAACGGGGGCAAATCCAAGCTGTTGGGGCTGTAACCCCGAAAATTGAAGGCTTCTTCGACCTTTGCAAAAGCCGCGGGCTAACAGGTTCCCAAGGGGTTATCATTCCTCACCAAAACATCAGCGATTTAACCCTGAAAGATAGTGTTATTGACGCGGTAAAAGAGGGTAAATTCCACATTTACGCAATAACAAATGTGGATGATGCAATAGAAATTTTAATGGGTAAAAAGCCAGTTGCCGTGGAAGAATTAGTATACAATAAATTGAAAGACTTCCATGAAAAGGCTATAGACGAGTAACAATTTCAAACAAAGGATGAGAGATTATGGGGATTTTACTAAATGCGGTGTTGTTGGTGGCGGGGCTTGTAATCCTTGTGAAGTCAGCTGATATTTTTGTAAATTCTAGCGTGGCAATTGCCAAACACTTAAAAATACCAAAGGTTGTTATTGGTTTAACCATTGTTGCCATGGGGACTAGCGCGCCTGAAGTGGTCATTAGCGTGTCCGCGGCCCTTGGGGGCAGCAGCCAGCTTGCCATGGCAAATGTAACAGGCTCTAACATTTTTAACATGCTGTTTATTGTGGGTTTATGCACCTTTATATTCCCTTTTTATGTAAAATTAAACCGCATCTCCCGCGACTTTTGGGTCTGTCTTTTGTCCACGGCTGTTGTTTTGGTGCTGATGATAATTTTTGCAGACTATATCCCCCAATGGGGCGGGGCTTTGCTTTTGGTGGGCTTTTCTGTCTATATGTTTTTGTTGATACGTAAAACCATTAAAGACAAAGCCAACTTTCCAGAAGAACCTGTGGAAAACGACGACAAAAAGCCGAAACCTTTATGGCTTTCAATTATCCTAACCCTTATTGGGGCGGGACTTATTGTAGGCGGCGGTCAATTAACTGTGTTTTCTGCCAGCAACATTGCAGAAGCTTTAGGGGTCAGCGAACGCATCATCGGCCTAACCATTGTATCCATGGGTACAAGCTTGCCAGAGCTTGTAACCACCCTGGTTGCCTGCAAGAAAAACGAAGGGGAGTTTGCTCTGGGCTTCATCATTGGCTCTTGCCTGTTTAATTTAATGTTTGTGCTGGGCATTGCAGGGGTTATAACGCCGCTATCTTTTGATGCTTCCATGCTTTTTGACATGGCAATGCTAACCGCCACAACTGCCCTGTTTTTCCTGTTTTGCAAAACAGGCGGTCGGCTGGCGCGGGCAGAAGGCCTTATTATGGTTGTGCTTTTCACCGCTTACATGACCTTTGTTTTGATAAATCCCGCTGCTGCGTAGGTGGCGGGCGCACAATATGCCCCTACGTTTCAAATCGGTCTTGACTTTTTGCTATTTTCGTACTATAATTAAGTATACTTATTCCCTGCCAAAACAGCAAAATACAAAGGAGATGGTTAATTATGAAATCTGCTAAACAGAGGTTTTTCAATCGCTTCACTGCATTAGGGCTGATTTTTCTTCTTACTCTAATCTCAACTATGACATTTGCAAATGTTTCCATTGCGCCCAGCTACAACCCTAGACCTGGAGGTGTTCCCCACAATTTTAATGTAAATTTTCATGGTGTAGAACACCATATTTTACATGATGGGCTTGTTGGTAATGCATTTTTTGTAACAAATCCAGGTATAATTGAATTTGCGCACATACATGCACACGAGCCTGTCAACCCACCTTATATTCAAGGCTATGTTGTATATAGATTTACCGATGCAGGAACGCTGCAAGGTTATGACATAGGGCAAACCTCTGAACTGCCTAATCTTGCTCCCATAGCGGTTTTCACAAACCTTCTTATGGAGGAAGGCATCTATCATGTTTTGATATATGGATACCCCTTCAGTGCGCCGCCAGATGGTGAATTTGCATATATATACGTTAATGTACAGCGCACAGAGGCTTCCATCGTCATGGATGCTACTACAAACCCAACTAACATAACAGTGGGGCGTGTAGCTACTGATACAGTGGGTCAAATAGAGTCTGTGCAGTGGTCAATAACAAATTTGGCAAATGGCTCTGTAATCCAGGATATTGGATTTACAGAAAGCATCCATATAATTTCAGAGCTTGGCGGGCTTGTGCCTGGTCAATATCGAATTTCTGTTACAGTTACCGAGGTTACAGCGTCATTTAATGCCGCGCAATTCCCAGGGATTGTACAGCACACCACTGTAAGCGACTTTCAAATAACAGCGCCGCAAGAACCTGACGAGCCAGAACCTGAACCTGAACCAGAGCCACCAGCACCCGTCGAGCCACCAGCACCCGTCGAGCCACAAATTCCTGTTGAACCCGAATACCCCGAGTATCCCGAATACCCAGAATACCCAGAATACCCTGAATATCCAGACGAACCAACACCAGAAATACCTGTTGAAATAGAAGAGCCCGAACCCGAGCCAGAACCCGAACCAGAGCCTGAGCCAGAAATCCCCGCCGAAATAGAAGAAGAGCCAGACCAACCCCTGCCTGTTGTTCCAGCACCAGACGATTGGTTTAATTATAGGGATTTGCCTTGGTATTACTATTATTATATAGACTATTTAATCGAAAGGGGTTTCCGTCCTGACCATTTTATGCATGCGCCTTCCAACCCCTTCCACTCCCGCCCTTTCCGTGGAGATTTTGACGAAGAAGAGCTTGTTGAACTTGGCTTTACCGAAGATGATTTTGGGGACAATCCCAACAACCCATTTATCCCAGAATCATCACCACCAGCACCAATTAGCAACAACCCGCAAACCCAAGACGATTTCAACTCCATACCAATACTCATAGTCACAGCATCTGCTACCCTTTTATCCTTGGGCGGTGTTTTCGCGGTGCTGATAGCAACAAAGAAGCGACTAAGTTAGAGCATGTTAACAAAATTAGACGCACACCATAGATAGGTGTGCGTCTAATTTTATGCTTAACGCTCTCAACAGGATTCGAACCTGAGACCTTTCGCTCCGGAGGCGAACGCTCTATCCACTGAGCTATGAGAGCTTTTCTCGTGGAGGGAAACCGCTACCACACCACGAGAAAAAGTATACCACATTTAACCCTGTCTGTCAAAGGTTTTTTTTCTAAGCACACATTCTTCGTCAATGT
>WQSI01000097.1 GCA_009787945.1 Defluviitaleaceae bacterium | reverse complement strand
CCCCCTGCCACGCCCCAGTCAAACACGAGTACGAAGAGGGCGGCAAGGGCGAGGCGAACCCCCCAAACGCCGATTATGGCAGAATATAGCGGGTACATTGTGTCGCCGCTGCCCCGCAATGCCCCTGCCGTGGACATGTTGCTGGATTGGACAAATTGAGCCAATGCCATAAAGTAAAACACTGGTATGCCGTAGGCGATAACCACAAGGTCATCAGTGTAAATACCTAAAATTTGGCGGGAAAACACAATGAAAGAAATTGTAAGCACGGCTGTAACTAATCTTGCTGTTCGGGCGGAGAAAACTGCCATTCGCTGGGCTTCGTCATAATCATCCCGCCCCACAGCCTGCCCCACAAGAGCCGTTGTGGACACACCAAAAGCAAAGCTGACGGCAAAAGCAAGCATGTTAATGCTTATGGCGATAGTGTGGGCGGCAAATGCTTGGTAATCCAGGCTTGCAATTATGGCGGTGTAGAGCATTAGCCCCGTTTGTATGGCGTATTGTTCCCCTGCAGCGGGCATGCCGATGGAAAGAATGTTCCTTGCCATGCGGAAATTTGGCTTCCAACTAGAAAGTAACTTTACACGCAATGGTGATTTTTTCCAGAAAAACAGCAGCGACAACGCCATCACAAAAGTGATGATGCGGGCGATGGTGGCAGAAATTGCCGCACCTTGAACCCCAAGAGCGGGGAAGCCTAAGTTTCCGTGGATTAGTAAAATATTAAGCAACAAATGAAGCCCGTTGCCAACCAAATTGTAAAACATGGAAATTTTTGTTTGCCCAGCCCCTCTAAATGCCGCTGTAACGCCCATGGTAACGGCATGGAAAGCAAGACCAAGGCTGATTATTTCAAAAAAGTTAGTGGCATAATAAATAACCTGGGGGTCGTCAAACATAATGGGGAAAAGGTGGCGCGCGCCGAAAAAGCCGATTGCGGCAGAAACTGCCCCCGCTAAAAGGTTGAAGATAACAGCTTGCTTGGTGATTGCCGCCGCCTTTTTAAAATCACCCTTGCCCACATTCCAGGAAACAAGGGCGGTTGTGCCCACATTAACCGCGTTAAAGCCAGCGATAAGAAGGAAAAACGGTTGATGTGTCAAACCAACAGCGGACACAGCCTGAGGGCCAAGCTCGGACACCATTATCATGTCCACAACACCTTTTAACGAAATTAAAAAAAGCTCGAAAAAAGCAGGCAAGGTTATTTTGCGGATTTTGCCATAGGTTTCCCTGCCCTGTTTCGTGCGGAAGCTGTCGATAAAATCGACCCAACTATTTTTTATATACTCAAAAGGATTGCGCATACTTTTATTATATGATATTATAGAGAAAAAAGCAAGTGGATAGGAGATTTTATGAAAATTTCTGCAACTAGCCCTTTGTGGGCAAATATATTTATGCTTTCCATCCTAATTTTTTCGATTATTGTGTCTGTTTTTGTGCTTCCTGGGATTTTTCTCATGCACTATTTCATTACAGGCAACGAATTGGTCATGCCTGCTTGGGCGGGGCTAATACTGTCCCAGGCAGGCATCATCGGCATACCCTGCGCTGTTTATCTAATAATACAACGCAAAAATATAAGGGAAATTTTGCCCATGAGGCGGCTTGGGTGGGAAAACTGGCTCTTTATCATAGGTTTGTCTTTGGCAATTTACCCTGTTGGCAACTTTATAAACGTAATAACAAGCATGATTTTTGGAAGCCCCATTGATGCAACCATTAACGAAGTAATGGAAACTGGGGGCATTTGGATGATGTTGGCGTTGTTTCCCATCCTACCTTCGATTTTTGAGGAGGTGGCGTTGCGAGGCATAGTCTTTACTGGATACAGAAAGGTTAAAATCTTTGCCGCCGCCATGGTAAACGGGCTGTTTTTCGGCATTTTGCACCAAAATTTTAATCAATTTTCATATGCATTTCTGCTGGGTGTGTTCATGTGTTATTTTATATATTACACAAAGTCCATTTGGGCTCCAGTCCTTAGCCATGTGGTGATAAACGCCACTGCTGTGCTGTTAATGGGGGTTTTCACCTTAATTGGCGGGGGCGAAATGGCAGCTTATGACCCTTATATGCCCATGCCGTCAGATTCTACGATTATGCTGATAGGTCTGCTGTTTTGGGGCTTTTTGGCAATTGTAGGCGCAGGTATTTTTGTGGCGTTGTACATTCCGTTCCGAAATCACAATCTGCGGCGCAACCAACTTGAAGGCGTTATTACTGACGAACATGCCGCCGCCGTTGCAGAGGGGGAGCGAACCCCGTCGGCTTTTGGCATTAGTTTTTGGGTCGTAATTATTGTTGGGTTTTTGATAATGGCTATCTTGCAAATTTTGATGTGGATGGTGGGCTAATGAAATTTGTGGTTTCTGATAATATTTCCCATAACGACGTGCAGGTTATGGCACAGGTGTTTTTTCATCATGTGGGATTTGAATTGGTGGAGGATGTGCCGAAGGAAGGGCTTTGCCTTGCGGTGGAAAAAACTGATGATGGAGCTGTTTTTGCAGGGCTTTTTCGGGATGGGGTGATGGCGCATCACGCCCATTCGCCCCCTAAGGAAGATGGTGACACGGAAGCAAAACCTGTTGCTTCAGCGATTTATCGGGTTTTGTCTGAATTTACGGGATATGTCCCCCCTTGGGGGTTGCTAACAGGGATACGCCCTGCGAAGCTGATAACTTCGGCTTTGGCGCGGGGGATGACCAAAGAGCAAGCGTCATTGGATATGATGGCTCGGTATCTGGTAGAGCCTGGAAAAGCCCTACTTTGTGCCGATGTGGCAGAGGCTCAAGGTCGTCTTATGACAACAAGCCCCGAGGATTCGGTTAGCATTTATATAAGTATTCCATTTTGCCCAACAATTTGTCATTATTGTAGCTTTTCTGCCTATCCTGTCGGCAAATTTGGCGGGCGTGTTGGGGGATATATGACCGCTCTAATCAAGGAAATTGACCATTTAGGGCAAGTTACCCGCAATAAGTTTGTGGAAAATATTTACATAGGCGGCGGCACACCAACTGCCCTTGATGCATCAGATTTACAGTTATTACTAGAAGCCATCCACCGCAATTTCAACGTGGAAAAAACCCTTGAATACACTGTGGAGGCAGGCCGTCCTGACACAATAACCACAGAAAAGCTGTTGCTAATGCGCCGCTTTGGCGTTACGCGGTTGACAATCAACCCTCAAACCCTGAAACAGGCAACATTGGATAAAATTGGCAGAGCCCACACCACTGGGGAATTTTTTAAGGCTTATGACGCGGCGCGCAGTCATGGTTTTGACCACATTAACATAGACCTGATTTTGGGGCTAACAGACGAAACTGCCGAGGATGTAAACCGCACTTTGCAGGGAATTACAGCCCTTGAACCAAATTCTGTCACTGTACACACTTTGGCGATTAAACGGGCATCTAAGCTAAAAGAGGATTTAGGCAATTTTGACAAAACAGATTATACAGTTTTGGAGGAAATGCTCTATGAAACCTCCAAAGCCATGAAAAACGCAGGGCTTGCGCCATATTATTTATACCGCCAAAAAAATTCCCCAGGAAATTTTGAAAATGTTGGGTACAGCAAACCTGGATTTGAAGGGCGTTATAACATTCATATGATGGAGGAAACCCGCTCTGTATACGCGGCAGGTTGCGGGTCAATATCAAAGCTTGTTAATTCTTCCACAGGGCAAATTGACCGTATTGTCAACATCCGCGATTTGGACCAGTATATCGGGCGCATTGACGAGATACTCGCTAAAAAGGCGGTGGCTTTAGGTGGATAAAACATCTTTTTCATGTTGTTTTTCTGGGCATCGGGATGCAAGCTTTAGCTGGACAGGCTCATACGAGGGGCATGTCTTTCAAATAATGCTTGCAAAAGCCATAGATGACGCTATACATCAAGGTTGTAACCGTTTCTATAACGGCATGGCGAGAGGTTTTGATATAATAGCCGCAGAAGCTGTAATTTTGGCGAAAAACCATTATGATGTGGAGCTTGTTGCCGCCATACCCTTCCGCGGGCAGGAGGTTAAATGGGCGAAAGATTGGAAAGTGCGCCATGACGAGGTTTTGCAGTATTGTGACCAGGCAATTTACCTTAACGAAGGGTATGTGACGGGATGTTATCACCAGCGAAACCGCTATTTAGTGGATAATAGCAGCCGTTTGATTTGCTTTTATTCGGGCAAGGCAGGCGGCACGCGGCACACCCATGATTATGCAGAAGAAAAGGGGTTGAATATTATAAATTTATGGAAAAATCACAAATAGACTATAAAAAATTTAAATTAGGTGTTAAGAAAAAATCCAAGGTGGGCAGCAAGGAAGATTTGGCAAAAATGGCAGCCCCCAAGGCGGCGCAGGTATTATATAATATCGTGACAATTGGTCCACGGCTTATTATGCGCTCTGCTTTTCAGCTTTTGCGCGCCAACATCATAACCCGCATAATCTCTGCCGTTGTGTTGGTTTCTATTGACACATATCTGTTTGTACGCAAGCGCATTTCCCTGAAGCAATATATCATAAATGTGGCGATGGCGGCACTTTTGCTGGTAGGCGGCACATTGGGCTGGTATAGAGGGCAGGAGCTTGGCTATATCCTCTTTGAAAATGCCGTAATTGGCATAATTGCAGGGGTTATTGGGGCTGGGGTTCTGGGTTTTGTCTTTAGTGCCATATTTGAGAAAATAATCGGCAAGTTTGTTAAAGATGACACAAAGGACATGTTGGATATTTGCAATGGCGTATTTTGCGACCTTGCCGAGAAATATGAGCTAACTGAAGAACAGGCGCAAAAAGTTGCAGAAACGGTTCTTTTGGATGCTGCCACAGTGCGCAAAATGTATGCCGCCAAGGACAAAACCGCCATTGCCTGCGAGTTTATAGAGCCATGTATAAAAGAAATAAAAAACCTCCAAGATAAGTAGACCTGTTCTGAAACCTCATTCCGCCATCTTTTTGGTCTTTTTGCCGAAATGCTACAGCGTCAGAACCCCTGCATACCTTTGGGTATGCAGGGAACCTGCCCCCTTGCATTTCAACAAAAATCCTCAAAAATCTGACGAAAGCAGGTTTCGGAACAGGTCTAATAGTCTTGGAGGTTTGTCGTCAACCCTTTAATTTTGGTTATGGTCGTGTTTTAACTCCCAACCATAGTCGCCAGAATATACCATTTGCCGCGTCATGCCGCCGTCCACCACAAAATCCTGCCCTGTGATAAACCCTGCCTTTTCAGAACACAGAAAAAGCACCATGCTTGCAATGTCTAAGGGGTTACCTACCCTGCCCGCAGGGTGTTGGGCGGCATCTGCCCCATGATGTTCGGCAAAATTTACATCAATCCAGCCAGGTGAAACCGTGTTCACCCTCACCTGCCCCGCCAAACTTGCCGCCAAAGCGTGGGTAAGTGCTGAAATTCCGCCCTTTGCGGCTGTATAGCTTTCTGTTTGAGGTTGGCTCATAATAGCGCGGGTGGATGAAATGTTCACAATTGCGGAGTTTCTTGTAAAATGGGGCATAAACAGCTTGGTAAGGTAAAATGCCGCGGTTACGCCAATTTGTAATGCTCGGCTAAAATCTTGGAAAGTACATTCATTTATGCCCTTCATAGGCGGCGGGGCGTTGTTAATGAGAAAATCAACCTTCCCATGTTCTGTAATTACTTTGTCAGCAAATATTTCCAGTGTGCGCTGGTCGCCAACATCACCTTGAAAGTAGCCATTTGGCAAAATATCAATCACACAAACTTTTGACCCTTTTTCGGTAAATTCTTGGGCGATGGTCTTGCCGATGCCAGAAGCTCCGCCTGTTATCACAACAACTTTGTTTTCAAATGTCATAAAAATCCCTCCAGGCTAATTATAACAGGTTTTGCGCAGCTCTTCAAGAAAAAGGTTGACAAATTGGTTTTACGAGTGTAAAATTAGAGTGAAGGGAGGGGATAAAGTGGATGAAAATTTAAGATTACCTGATGCAGAATTGTTTATAATGAAAATTATTTGGAGGCAAGGGGAAGGTGTTACCTCTGCCCAGATAATGGAAGAAATTGGAAATCAGCGCAAATGGGCTCTCACCACCGTGTTAAATTTTTTGGCGCGGCTTGTGGATAAAAGGTTTGTTAGTGTTATAAAAAGCGGCAAAATAAACATTTACACTGCCGTGGTGGATGAAGATAAATATTTAGAGAAAGAAAGCCGCTCTTTTTTGAAGCGGATGCATGGCGGTTCTTTCACGGGCTTGATAGCCTCTTTGTATGATGGTGACACCATTTCTGACAAGGACTTGGCAGAGCTTCGCAATTACATAGACGAAAAGGCTGGTGAGGCAAAATGACCCTGTTTTACGGTATTTTGTCGGCGACTTTGGTGGTGACACCCATTGTTTTGGTTGTTTTGGCGCTAACCCCTTTTATGCGTCGGGTTTTTGCACCAAACGGCCGTCATGTCCTATGGTTAATTATGTCAGCGGCGTTGTTAACTCCGTTTTTGGGCTTTTTGCCTGCGCCTGCTGTGGAAATTGCCGTTCCTGTGGAGGTTGTGCAGACACAGATTATCCAAATTGTACAACCTGCAAACATTTCTTATTATGCTCATCCGCCTACAATGAGCTTGATTGAGATGTTGTTTTTTATATGGATTGGCGGGG
>WQSI01000096.1 GCA_009787945.1 Defluviitaleaceae bacterium | reverse complement strand
TTCCGAATCCCAAGCGAAAGGAATCGGGCAATAAACCCAATTCACCTGCTCTTTCTGTATATTCTTGTGCCCAAGATGAGGGCATATCTTCCCTTGCCACTTGTGCCCACAAAGGCATTCTGACATCATTGGCAAAATACCCCCAAGAATCTTCGGGGTGCGGTATAAATGGAGCATCGCCCACTGTATCATAAATAATTTTGCCCGTAGTAATATCGAAAACATATGTAATATCATCACGGGTTACAATGGTCATTGTGTTGTTAGCAGCGTCAAAACTTCTACCTTGCCAACTTTCCCAACCAGCCATTGTTACGCTATATATTATCACATTCATATCTCTCACAAGCTCATCAATTCTATAGGCCCGAAGCAAAACACCATCCTCAAAAAAGCCTAAAGCCGCACTTTGACCTACTTGTGGGATAAACACAAAATGCCTAAAGTCTGTTGAAAACAAAAATTCCCCTGCGTGTGAACCCATGATTGGAAGATTGTCCACCGAATAAACAAGTTCGTTGTTACGATACACTCCTGCCTGTGCTACTACAAACCAATTATTCTCATACCCAGGATTCCACCGAAACACCATTGTTTCATCTTCCGACCAAATTTCAAAGGGTTCTGGCGGCATAAAAGAATCTGAGTTAGCTGTGATTCCTCCAAATATCAGCACAATAACAAGCAATAAAGCCATAATGGATACTTTCTTGCATAAATTTTTCACGGTCATGCACCTCCATTACTAAGACGTAAAATAATCAATCTTGTTCCATATTGTTTTGACCTACCCCTTAACGATAAACGCATTGGGGAGCAGAATGACCATAGAGGTGTTCAAAATCCCGAACAAAAATTTATCGCCAACTAATCCACACGTCAACATCTTCCGCCCTAACAAATTCCAAGGTAAACTCCGCCGCCCAACCAGGGGTAATGCCAAGCTCGATTAAATCTATGTAGTCATCAAAGCCCCCTGACAAATCCACTTGGACAGTGGTGGTGGGAGGGCCAGCCTGACGAACCCACAAAGTAACCTGCCCTGATTCGTTGCTGCTGGTTACGTGAAAACGTTCCATTTCCCGCCTGTTAAGGCGCATTATGCGCAAAGACCTGCCGCGGGCTTCTATGGCGTTAAATGTCCAGTTGCCGCTGAGGACAAAATCACCAGAGCTGCCAAGCAAACTGTTTTGGTTAAAAACCCTGTCAACGGCAGTGAGCCAATAGCCGCGGTCGCCTCGTTCTCTTGCTCCTTCTTCAAAAGTCATGTTAACGGACAAATTTTGCCTAGTAACAAAATTATTTGTTGATGACACCGCAATTGTCAAGAAGTATATCACAGTGACGCTGCCTAGCACCAAAAACAGCACCTCAATAAAATCCCAATGCTCTCGCCTTCTTGGTAATCTTAATTTAAATTCCATAATTTTACCTCCTGTTTTTGAATTTACTTTACCACAAACAGTATATAATTGTCAAGCTTGGAAATTCCGCCCCTTTACAATTAGCGAATTTTGTGTTATGCTCATTATACCGCGGCTGAAATTTTTGTATTGGAGTTGATTTTATTTTATTCAAACGATTAAGAGAGCTGACAAAAGGGCATTTGTGGATGTTTTTTGTTGCCATGGTATGTTCTGCTGGGTCGGCGTTTTCAAACTTTGTAGCACCGCTTATTATCGGCATTACAATTGACAATGTGTTGGGGGGCTTGCCTTTGGAGCAAACCAACGCCTTTATTATGTGGGTTGTGGGGCTTTTCGGAGGGGTGGAAGCCTTTGAGGGCAACATTTGGCTTGCGGCTTTGGCATATCTGTCCATTGTGGCTTTGATTGCTATCTTTATTTTCGGCAGACATAGGATGATTTCTCAATTTGGCGAAAACACCGCAAAACGCATGAAAGACAAGCTTTATGACCATATCCAAAAGCTGCCTTATAATTATCATGTCCACGCAAAGGCAGGGGATTTGATTCAGCGTTGTACGGCAGACGTGGAGCAGGTGCGCCGCTTTCTGCAAGCCCAAACCGTGGAAATTGGGAGGGCTATTTTCTTCACAGCCTTCGCGCTGGTGATGATGATACCCATAAGCGCCACCCTAACTTGGGTAACAATGGGCTTTTTGCCCATCATTTTCGTGTTTTCCTATGTGTTTTTCAAATATTGCCGAAAGGTTTTTAAGCTTGCGGATGAAAAGGACGGGGAAATGCAGTCTGTTCTTCAGGAAAGTGTCACAGGCATCCGTGTTGTCCGTGCTTTTGGGCGGGCAAGGTTTGAGGTTGACAAGTTCGTAAAGAAAAACGAAGAATTTCGGGATTTGGATTTTAAGCAAATGAAATATCTGTCTTGGTATTGGGGATTATCCGATTTGCTCTGTTTTGCCCAAATTATGACAACATTTGTTGTAGGCATTTTCCTTACATACAACGGCACGCTGACCCTAGGCGAATTGGTAATTTTCAACATGTTTACAGCTATGGTTGTGTGGCCTGTGCGCCAGCTTGGGCGTGTTTTAAGCGACCTGGGGCGTATGCAAGTGGCTGTTGAGCGTATTTATGAGGTTCTTGACGAACCTGCCGAAACCGACACAGAAGGGGCAACCTCCCACGACTTGCAAGGGGATATTGTGTTTCAAAATGTTGACTTTGAGTATGAAGAAGGGCGCAAGGTTTTTGATAATCTGTCCTTTACTGTTAAACGGGGCGAAACAATCGCTGTTTTAGGGGCAACAGGCAGCGGAAAATCCACCTTAATGCATATTTTACTGCGTTTGTATGACTATAAAAGCGGCAGCATCACCATAAACGGCAAGGAACTGCGGGATATTTCCAAGGAGCATCTGCGCCACAATGTTGGCATGGTGCTGCAAGAGCCGTTTTTATACAGCAAAACCATAATGAGCAACCTAAAAATGGCAAAGGACACCACAAATGACCCAGAGGTTTACGAAGCCACGAAAACTGCCAGCGCCCACGGCTTCATCACAGAATTTGAGGAAGGATATGAAACCCTTGTGGGCGAGCGGGGCACAACCCTTTCTGGAGGGCAAAAACAGCGTGTGGCAATTGCTAGAACATTAATAAAAAACAGCCAGTTGTTGATTTTTGATGACAGCCTGTCAGCGGTGGACACAGAAACCGATGCCCAAATCCGCCAGGCGTTGGAAGATAATAAATCTGACGCTACAACCTTCATAATCTCTCAGCGCATTACAACCCTGATGGATGCCGACCGTATTTTTGTGATAGAACAAGGTAGCCTTGCAGACCATGGCACTCACGAAGAGTTATTGGAGCGAGGCGGGCTGTATAAGCGCATTTGGGAGATTCAAGCCATGATTGAGCAAGATTTTGAACAGGAGGTGAATACCTAATGAGCAGCCATCATTTTGAAGAGCAAGACTATACAAAAGGCTTTGATTTCACCACTTGGAAGAAGCTATTTCAGTTTTGTGCAAGATATAAAAAGCGTTTTGCCCAAATGTTTGCAATTTCCATACTTTTGGCGGTGGGCACCGCCCTTTTCCCTTTGCTAATGGGCTACGCAATTGACAATTTTGTGGAATTGCAGTATATCGGCGGGGAATATATTCGGGATTTATCTGGTTTGCCCAATTTTATTGTATGGGTTTCCCTTCTAATTGTTTTCCAATCCCTAATGACATATCTGTTTGTGTGGTTAGCGGGGCGCATACAATGCGATGTGACGGCAGATGTGCGGGAGTCCGCCTTCCACCACCTGCAAACCCTGTCCTTCAGCTATTTTGACAACACCCCAACAGGCTGGATAATGGCGCGGCTTACCTCTGATGTCCACAGCATTGGGCGCATTGTGTCTTGGGGGGCCATCGACATTGTAAACGGCGTTTTTATGGTGCTTTTTTACGTGATTTTTATGTTTATTGTGGATGTGCGCCTTGCCCTTATTACAATCACCATTTTCCCCGTGCTTTTTGTGGTTTCCTACTACTTCCAGAAGCGGATTTTGAAGGCTCATCGCGAGAGCCGCAAAATAAACTCTAAGATTACAGGGGCGTATAACGAAGGGATTACAGGGGCGAAAACCACCAAAACCCTTATGCGGGAAGGGCGCAATTTTGATGAATTTGAGGGGCTTTCTGGAGGCATGCGCAAGGCAAGCATCCGCGCGGCAACCTTAACAGGCATCTACTTCCCTATGATTGTCCTTATTGGCGGTGTTGGCGTTGCCCTTGTTGTGGGGGCAGGCGGCTCTGTGGTTTTAGCGGGAGGGTTATCCCTTGGGGTGCTGTTTATTTTCATCACCTATGCCAACCAAATGAGCGAACCTATAAGCCTTATTGCCCAGGTGCTGTCAGAAATGCAGTCTGCACAAGCTTCTGCCGAGCGCACAATGTCACTTTTAGAATCCCAACCAGATATTGTAGACAGACCTGATGTGATTGAGAAATATGGCGATTTTGAAAATCCTAAACGGGAAGCCTGGGATAAAATTACAGGGCGCATCACTTTTGAAAACGTAAATTTTAATTACAAAAATGCCGAAACGGTTCTAAGCGACTTTAATCTTGATGTTAAGGCGGGGGAAAAAATTGCCCTGGTGGGGGAAACGGGTAGTGGCAAATCCACCATCATCAACCTTTTGTGTCGTTTTTATGAGCCTTGCAGCGGGCAAATTTTAATTGATGGCATGGACTACCGCGAAAGGCCGCAGATTTGGCTTCAATCTAATCTTGGATATGTTTTGCAATCCCCTCACCTGTTTTCTGGCACAATCCGCGAAAACATCCGTTACGGCAACCTAGATGCAACTGACCAGGAAATTGAAGAAGCCGCTAAAACCGTAGACGCTTACAACTTTATAATGGCAAGCGAAAAGGGCTTTGACACCGATGTGGGAGAAGGGGGCAGCCGCCTTTCCACAGGGGAAAAACAGCTGATTTCCTTTGCCCGCGCCATCATTGGCGACCCTGCCATTTTCGTGCTAGACGAAGCGACAAGCTCCATTGACACAGAAACCGAGCGGAAAATCCAATCTGCCATTTACAAAACCTTGGAAGGGCGCACAAGCTTCATTGTTGCCCACCGCCTGTCCACAATCCGCCATTGTGACCGCATTTTGGTCATCGACAAGGGCAAAATTCTAGAAATGGGCAGCCACAAGGAGCTTTTAGCGCAAAAAGGGCATTATCACAGCCTTTACACCAACCAATTTAAAAAAGAAGAGCAAAGCCGAATTTTACAGGAACAGAGCTAGATGTAAATTCTCGTCATAATATATGACGAGAATTTTTTTGTATATTCTGCCTAAACATGCTAATCATAATATTGAAGTTAATTAAAAACAAAGGAGGTAGGGAAAATGGCAGGTTTAAGTCAAATGGAATTCAATTCCATAAGAGAGGTTGCTGGCGGACATGTTACGACGGCTCACAAACTAAATGATTACGCCCAGAAATGCACAGACCCACAAATCAAGCAAATGTTCACAAAAGCGGCGCAAGATGCTATGAACAGCGCGCAAAAATTAGCGGGAATGTTGTAAAAAATAAAACTTAAAGGAGTGAATGAATATGCATGAAAAAGATATGGTTTATGATGTGCTGTCTGGTGTAAAATCCAGCCTTGGCACATATGCTAAAACAATTGCAGAATGTAACAACCAAAACCTTCGCCAAACCTTCCAGCAAATGCGGGATGGTGACGAAAAATTCCAATACGACCTTTACAAAATTGCGGCGCAAAAGGGTTATTACCATCCAGCGCCCCCAGCAGATGCGGCGGCATCTTCTCAACTTAAAAGCCAACTTACCCAGTCTTTTAACGGGTAACGAAGTTTGAAAAAAGCCCCCAACCGACCATGGGGGCTTTTTTGCTCATTTTTATTCGACTTCTGTTTCTTCTGGGGCTTTTACCCCTAGCAAATTATTGTAAACATCTTCCACTTTCTTAGTCATTACAGGGGCGGTGAACCGCTCGTTGAAAATCTCTTTGCTGCGCTTGCTGTAGTGGGCATATTCGGCAGGGCTGTTCCGCAATTCGATGATGGCTTTGTACAAAGCGGCGTAATCTTTGCTTTCAAACAGAACGCCATTTACACCATCGTTAACCACGAAGGGGTTGCCCCCAACGTCTGTGGCAATGGCAGGCACGCCAAGGCTTAGACCTTCCAAAAGTGCCAAATTGGTGGTTTCGCTGAAACTTGCGTTAATTTGCACGTGGCTGATGCCCAAAACCTCCTCCACATCTTTTACAAAGCCTGTAAATATCACATTATCAAGCTCTAAGTTTTGCGCCATTTTCTTCAAATTGGCTTCTTCGCTGCCAACGCCCACAAATAAGAATTTAACGGGCACATTTTCTGCTTGCACCATTTGCGCCGCTTTAAGCACAAATTCATGCCCTTTAACCTTTTCAAAGCGTGCAATCATAGCGCAAACAAAATCCTCGTCTTTTATGCCCCATTTGTGGCGGTTTGCGTTCTTCTCCTCCCGCGACAGCTGGCGCAAGCCGTCAATTGCGTTGTAAATCATAACGGTTTTGCGCTGGTTTGTTCCCATTTCTACCAGGCTAATTTTGGCGGCAGGGCTTGTGGCGATAATTTTGTCAGACAGCTTGTTGTTAACAAAGCCCGCAAGGTTTTTGTATGGAAATTTTTTCTTATATGCATGTTGAGGTCCATCTCCCTGGCGGTTGTAAACACTGTGGCGGGGGTG
>WQSI01000095.1 GCA_009787945.1 Defluviitaleaceae bacterium | reverse complement strand
GTGGGTGTGAAGCCGCCCTGCCTGCCTGTTGGTGCGGGTCAAAAAACGGCTGTGGTCGTGGTTGCTTAGTTGGTTCATGGCGGTTTCGCGAGCCCCAAGGGGCATTTTGCTCATATAACGGCTTGCAGCATCGCGAAAAGCCTCGGCATCTCCTAACAAATGGGGCAATGCTTTTTCGCTGTGTTTCTGCATACCTGTGAAAAAGCCGCTAACAGGCTCCATAAAGCCGTCATAGTTCATTACAGTATCCCATTGGTCGCCAGTTAGCCATGCCGCAGGGTCGCCATAATGTTCTGCCAAAATCAAGGCATTAGGGTTGGCAGAGCGGACACGCCTGCGGAAGTCCCGCCAAAATTGATGGTTAAAATCCTGGCTTTGACCTAAATCTGCCGCCACATCAAGCCGCCAACCGTCTGCGTTATAAGGGGGCGAAACCCACTTTTCAGCAATCTTTAGCATATATTCGTATAGGGTGGGGCTGCCTTCGTAATTTAGCTTTGGATGATTGTCGTGCCCCCACCAAGCATGATAGTTGTCGCCATTCCACAGGAAATGGTCAGCGTGAGAACCGTTCTTGTCTAACCAAGAGTGGAAATGCCCGCAATGATTAAAAACCCCATCTAAAATAACTTTTATTCCGTGGTCGTGAGCTAGGGCGATAAGGTCTGCTAATAATTTATTGTCACCAAAACAAGGGTCAACGTTTTCATAATCAGAAATATCATATTTATGTGTGCTGGGGGAGGCAAATAAAGGCGTTAAATATAAGGCTTCCACCCCTAAATCTGCTAAATATCCTATTTTTTGAGCAATGCCAGACAAATCGCCACCATAAAAATTACAAATGTCAAGATTTTCCAAGGGGTCATCCCAGTCCATTTTTCTGGAGGACACGCCTAAATAAGTGTATTGATTGTCAACCACATCATTTGTAGGGTCCCCATTAAAAAATCTATCAATAAAAATTTGGTACATTATCGCGCCTTCTGCCCATTTTGGCACGCAAAAATCAGATGCTACAACAAAATTATGCCCAGCATCCAAATAATGCTTCACCCCTGCGCGATTGTAAAAATAATTATTATCACCGCTTTGGATGACAAAATGATAATTGACAAGCCCACCCACAGCAAGCTCGGCAGAATAAAAATCAAAAATGCCGTGGCTATGGGATTTTTTCATGGGGATAGCCTTATGGTCAGCGACTAGCTGGACGGCATCAATCCCATTTTGCCCGCAACGCAAAGTAAACCGAACAACTTCGCCCTTTTCAGGGTAAGGGTTGCTCAGAAAATTTTTGGTTTCATCAGAAAAAACAGCGGAGGGCATAAAGCCCGCATTCTTAACAAACATTAACGAACCTTTCTATTGAGCAGCGTTATACAATTCTTCAAAAAGCTCCAGAGTGGCTTCTGGGGTGCTAAGGCTGATAAACATAGGCCCTGCCGTGTGGCGGCTAATGCGTATGGTTGGGCCGATGTCAGGATTTTGCACCAACAAATGACCATTGGCAAAACGCCCGCGCAAATTTCCTGGAGTGGCATGAGCCATGCGGCGGTTTCCAGAGCCAATTTCTTCCATTGACTGTTCTAGCAGATAAATGGCGGCGATTTCATCAAAAGGCACGGTGATGCCATAAAAGCCAGAAAAGGTGACGGAATCTGTTGAAAAACTTGAATTTATAGGGCGCGTGCCTTCAAAAAACAACCAGCCCATAGGCAACATTGTGATTAACACAAAAATGCCTAGCAAAACCAAGGATTTCTTGCGCTTTTTCGGGTCATCTTCTAAAGGTTTCTCGTCACTATCCTTTTTGCGGAAAGCCTTTGCGTAGGACGACCAAACCGCAAGAAGCCCACCAAGTATGATTGCCAAAAACCCAGGTAAATAACCCCAGTTGAAGGCAAAACTTGTGAACACAGCAGAAATGGCGCAAACAAAAGCAATCGTTATCATTATCATGCCGTTAAAACGTAAAAAAGCCTTTTGGTCGATTTTATCGCGTTTTTTTTCGGACATTAAATTCCATAAAGACATCATTTTGATGCCGCCGCCTTTTAGCCAAATAATGCCGATAATTGTAAATAAAACAGCAATGCCCGCCATTAAAATTGTGAATATTAGCATTTAAACCTCCTTATAAAAACGCGGGGTTCTCATTATATACTCGTCTACCCAAGACAGGGGGAGGGGTGACAGTACAGCGAGAAGCCACGACCCCGAAACATCGAAGTAAAACAAGGTGGCGGCAACAAAATAACTCATTCCCACACCTAAAGCGACCCTGCCTTTGAAGTTAAGCACCAAAACCTTGTCCATTTGTAAGTTAATTTTATATAGTTGTGTTTTGCTGAATAATGCGCCCTCGCCTTTGTTGAAAATGGATAAAATTCCCATTGTAAAAAACACAACCCCCATTATTAGTAGGGCTATAAACCATAAGGTGTATAAAGTGGACTGAATAGATATTGAAAAATCAAGAAAACGTTGGCTAAAATATTCGGCACTTTGACCAACTCTTGTTAGTATGACGCTAGCCAGCTCTCTAAAATTTTCAAACAAAATGCCACCTCCGCTCTACTTCTTAAAAAAACCACCATATCCCGACCAAATCATAAGTCCTGCCGCCATTACGATAGAAGGTACAGCAACAAAATATCCCTGCCAAACAAAACCGACAATCACGAAAAATGCACAGACAGCGGAAATCGCACCCGCAGCAATCAGTGCTATTGAGTTAAAGCGTACAACGGCAGGCAAGTTATAGCATTGCTCCATTATGGCTAGGCGTTTTTTGGTGTAGATGCCGCGTATACCTTTGCCGTGTAGCAAAAATATACCGTGAGCCACGAAAACAATGGCCACGAAGATTAAAAATGTCATCAGAAATATGTTAAACATTTTGCTCTCTCCTCATCTATAATAATCTGCGAACACGAAACGCGAACGAGGGCAACCGCCCCTAAGGTTAGGGGCATCAGGCTGTAGACAAAGTGACCACAACGTCATTGCGGGCTTGACCCGCAATCCCATATGTAATAACTAGCCCCTATTTTGTGGGCTTGGAATTACTGATGGGTTCCCGCGTCAAGCGCGGGATGACGGGTTTGGAGGATTCGTCATCAGTCTGCCGCCCTAGGGTTAGGGGCGTTCCTCGTGTAGTTTATTATTGAGATTTACGCTCTTCAATCACTCGCGCAGATGTTTCTGCTGATGCTTCTTCGTAACTATCAAATTCCATGGTAAATTCGCCGCGGCCTTGGGTCAAGGAGCGCAATTCAATGGAATATTGCACCATTTTAGCGTAAGGGGCTTGGGCAGAAATCTCCTGCTTGTTGCCTACGGCGTTCATGCCTAGCACTCGTCCGCCGCGCTTGTTAATGTCACCGATAATATCTCCCGTATACTCATCAGGAACAAGAATTTCCACTTTCATAATCGGCTCTAACAACACAGGTTTGGCCGCCATAAAGCCCTCTTTAAAGGCGATTTGTGCCGCAAGCATAAAGCTTAACTCGTTAGAGTCTACAGCATGATAAGAGCCATCATAAAGTATGGCTTTTAAGCCCACAACAGGATAGCCCGCCAATGGGCCATGTTTGCAAGATTCCCTAACGCCTTTTTCAACAGCAGGCCAGAAATTACGAGGGACAGAGCCGCCGAAAATCTCTTGCTCAAATACATATTCTTGGGTCAAATCTCCGCTTGGTTCAAAACGCATTTTAACGTCACCAAACTGCCCAGCACCGCCAGACTGCTTTTTGTGACGGCCTTGCACGTCAGATTTGCCCTTAATCATTTCACGGTAAGGGATAATCAACGGAATCAAGTCAACTTCAAGCTTATTGCGCCCTTCCATTTTCTTGACAATCACATCCAGATGGTTGTCACCCATGCCAGAAATTACGCTTTGCTTGGTTTCTGGGTCAACCTTAAAGCTAAGGGTTTTATCCTCTTCTAGGAAGCGGGAAATTGCCTGGGAAATTTTATCCTCATCCCCTTTATTTTTCGGGATGATGCCTTGGGCATACAGCGGCTTAGGCAGGTTAATCCAAGGCAAAATATATGCATTGTCCTTTGTGCAAAGGGTGTCGCCAGTGGAAGTGTTGGCAAGCTTTGCAATAGCTCCAATATCTCCCGCTTTAAGCTCGTCCACGGCAATATGCTCCTTGCCACGCACAACAAACAATTGCCCGATTTTCTCGGTTTGCTCTTTATTTGCGTTCCAAAGAGGGGTATCTTTCCTAAATACACCAGAATAAACACGGAAAACAGACAGTTTACCAAAGCTGTCAACAATTGTTTTGAAAACTTGGGCAACAGGAGGCCCGTCAACCTTTGCAGGAAGTTCTGTTTCTTCATTATTTTTCTGGTCAGCAGCCTTAACACTTGGGCGAAGCTCAGAAGATGGCGGGCAGAAGTCCTTAATATTGTCCATCAAAACGCCAACGCCCATAGAATGTACAGCAGAACCGATGATTACAGGGGTGGTTTCTGCGTTGGAAATGCCCATGCCAATGCCTGAATAAATCTCATCACGAGTGAAAGGTTCTTCATTAAAGAATTTTTCCATCAATTCTTCACAAGCGTCTGCAACAGCTTCCTTAATCATCTCGTGGACACTTTCCACATCGTCTTCTAAAATAGCAGGAACTTCGCAAGACTCAATGCCTGTTTCGCGGTACAAACGACCTTCTTTTTTAATGGCGTTCACATAGCCCACAAATTTGCCATGCTCACGAATGGGCACTTGCAAAGGAGCGATACATTTACCAAATTTTTCCTTTAACTCTTCAATCAACGCATCAAAATCCACATTTTCATCATCCATGCCGTTGATAAAAACCATTTTTGGCAAGCCTGCCGCTGTTGCTAAATCCCAAGCTTTTTCCGTGCCAACTTCAACGCCAGACTTTGCATTAACCACAATAAGGGCAATGTCTGCCGCGGAAAGTGCCTGATGCACCTCGCCATAAAAATCAAAAAAACCTGGAGTATCAATAAAATTGATTTTGCCGCTTTTCCATTCAATAGGAATTAAAGACGCGCCTATGGATATTTTGCGACGAATCTCCTCTGGGTCATAATCTGACACCGTGTTGCCGTCCTCAGTTTTGCCGAAGCGGTTGGTAATTCCCGCAATATTAAGGGCAGCTTCCACAATGGTGGTTTTGCCCGTTCCCGTGTGACCCAAAATGGCCACGTTTCTAATAGCATCTGCCGCATAGGATTTCATAAATTATGTACCTCCTTAGGTAGGTAAAATATAGTTATCTCAATTCTACCACAACCAAAGCCATTTGAAAAGAAAAATTTTTATAAGTTTTTATGACGGTTTTTTGCGGATAATTGGGCATTTTGAAAAAAATTCCCAAAAATTTTGAATAAATTTGGAAAAAAGACTTGACAAGATGTTACAAAAGTATTAAAATATCCCTAGTAGCTTTTACAAAATATTAACAATTAGCTACAAATATGACAAATTTTACTAAAAGAGGGATGAAATGATTAAAAAACAACCAAATTTTGTAACCAAAATGAAATCTTTAGCAGTGGTCACTGCAGCAGTTGCAACAACTGCCGTCATGGCACAAACAGCATTTGCTTTAACAGATGATTATAATTTCTACATAGGAAATGAATATACAGAAGAGTTTGAGCAACCCGTGCAATTCCGCACCACAGACCCATTAAGATTGCGCACTGGCCCTTCCACTGACCATTCAATCATTTTGGTAATGCCTGCAGGAACTATCATAGAAGTGCCAAGTTTTAACCCATACAGCCTTTTCAACCCTGTAATTTTAGGGGATTTAAACGGATATGTTGCAACAAATTACATAGTGCCTGTTACAAATGCACCTCAAGCTTCAGCGGCATCTTTAACAACAACTCACAGACCGCCAAATGGCAATGTGGAGCTGTTGAGCTGGAGCTACCTACGCACCGCTCTCCCAATGCATACCCATATTCAAGTGTATGACATTTGGAGTGGCCGCACATACACTGTGAGAAACTTTTCCAATGGCAATCACGCTGATGTTGAGCCGCTAACGGCAAACGACACAGAAATTATCCGCAGCATCAACGGCGGTCGTTTCACTTGGGACCCTCGTCCTGTAATTGTTTCCTGGGGCGACCGCACCGTTGCCGCCGCAATCAATTCCATGCCCCATGCTGGCTGGACCATCCAAGGCAACAATTTTAACGGTCACATCTGCCTGCACTTCTATGGCTCGCGCACCCACAACGGTAACCGTTCTTACGAGGCACAAATGCAACAAGCTGTTATGCAAGCCTTTAATCACGCTAGATAATCCAAATATATAAACCCACCATTTTACTGTGGTGGGTTTTTTGTTGGATTTCTTAATTTAGATTATTCGGTGGGTTTAGGGCGGATTTTGCTGATGACGATTAGTCCGATACATATTACAAACACCAAAACACTGATAAACTGTGATGTTGACAGCCCTAATAACTGTCCGCGGTGGGCATCTCCTCGCAAAAACTCCAAGCTGAAGCGACCGACGGCGTAGGTTATGCCATAAAACGCTACAAGGTGCAAGTGGTGGCGGGGTTTCGCACTCCAAAGCCAGATAGCAGCGAAAATTACCATGTTCATAGCCGTTTCGTAGAGTTGCACGGGTAATAACCTAACATCGCTTGGCGCTACGCTGTTTTCAGCGAAATAAACACCAAGGGTTTCGTGGGGCGCACCATGGCAACAGCCTGCGAAAAAGCACCCAATACGCATAATTGCGTGGGCAAGGGGCAAAACAGGAACAATTACCTGCAAAATTGTAGGGATGTCACGCTTTAGGAATTTGGCATAAAAGGGCATAGCCGCCATAACGCCAAAAAGCCCGCCATAAAAAACCATGCCGCCAAAAACC
>WQSI01000094.1 GCA_009787945.1 Defluviitaleaceae bacterium | reverse complement strand
CCGCCAGCGACACCCGCAAAATCCGCAGAATTGTGCGGGATAATCACTATCGCGGCTTTGATGCCAAGCGCACAATTGACATGTGGCCAAAGGTTGTTAAAGGCGAGCAGGAGAACATTTTCCCATTCCAAGCCCAAGCAGATGTGTTTTTCAACTCTGCTTTGGTTTACGAATTGTGTATTTTAAAACAGTATGCCATGCCACAGCTGTTTGCCATAAAGCCAGAAGATGAAGCCTATTTAGAGGCAACCCGCCTACTAAAATTCCTTGATTATTTCATGGGCATTGTGGAAAAGGAAGTTCCCTCAACTTCCCTTTTAAGGGAGTTTATTGGAGGGAGCAGTTTTAAATAATGGATATGCAAACAATACTAATCATCGCTGTGATTTTGTTACTAATTATTGTAATTATCTTACAGCTTTTAGCTAGGCGCAAGCCGCCAACAGATGAAATCACCACCCTGCTAAACCAACAGGCAACGGAGCAATTCCGCCGTTTTGCCGTTATACAGGAGAGCATTAACGCCACCCTCCAATCCACCAGCAACCAGACCAACACCACAATAGAAACCAGAATGAAGGCATTGCAAGACAGCAACGAAAAGCGGCTGGAGCAAATGCAAGGCATTGTTGACGAAAAGTTGCAAAAAACCTTGGAAACCCGCCTTTCCCAGTCTTTTGAGCTGGTCAGCAAACAACTGGACAGCGTCCAACAGGGGCTTGGGGAGATGAAAAACCTGGCGGCAGACGCTAAAAGCCTTAGAAACGCCCTTATCAACGTGAAGGAGCGAGGAACATACGGGGAGGTTCGCTTAGAAAAGTTGCTAAGCGACATCCTCGCCCCTTCCCAATATGAAACCAATGCCGAAATCGTGGCAGGCAGACGGGTGGAATTTGCCGTAAAACTGCCTGGTAATGGCGACGAACCTCTGCTTCTGCCAATTGACAGCAAGTTCCCCATAGAGGACTATAACCGCCTTCTTGACGCGGAAGATAAGGCAGAAATTGACCTTGCCCGCAAAGCCCTGGCAGCCCGCATACGCAACGAAGCCAAAACCATCCACGAAAAGTACATATTACCCCCAAAAACCACCAACTTCGCCCTAATGTTTCTGCCCACAGAGGGCCTTTATGCCGAAGTAGTGCAAAACGCTGCCCTTTTTGAAGAGCTGCGTGACAAATATAATATAACAGCCGTGGGCGCAAGCACTCTGTCTGCCTTTTTAATGTCCCTGCAAATGGGCTTCAACACCCTAAACATCGAAAAACGAAGCCAAGAGGTTATGGACGTTTTGCAAGTTGTAAAAGTCCAGTTTGGCAAGTTTGCTGATGTTCTCGACAAAGCCCGCAAGCAACTGCAAACCGTGGACAAAACCATGGGCGAGCTGGCAGAAACCCGCACAAAAGCCATCAACCGCGCCCTGCGGAACGTAGAGGAAATTGATGAAATCAACACTTCGTCAAACATTGATATGGAATAAAGTTAAAAACAAAAACCCCCAACCAATCAGTTGGGGGTTTAAAATTCCATTATCTCTTAGAGAATTGTGGCGCACGACGGGCTTTTTTAAGACCGTACTTCTTACGCTCTTTCATTCTTGGGTCGCGGGTTAGGTAGCCCGCTTTTTTAAGGGTTGGGCGCAACTCTGCATCTGCTTCTAGCAAAGCGCGGGTGATGCCGTGGCGAATTGCACCAGCTTGACCAGTGAAACCGCCGCCGTGGACGTTTACCTTCACGTCAAACTTGCTTGCAAGCCCTGTAAGCTCCAAAGGCTGCTTAACGATGATTTTAAGGGTTTCAAGCCCGAAATAATCATCCATGTCACGCTTGTTGATTGTAATTTTGCCATTTCCTGGCATAATGTAAACTCTAGCAACAGAGGACTTTCTGCGTCCTGTGCCATAATATCTAGCTCCAGCCATAATTTGTCCTCCTCCTAATACTTAATGCCTTTGGAATAAAATTCCAAGACTTCTGGTTTTTGTGCTTGATTTTCATGCTCTGCCCCTGCATAAACATGCAGGCGGCGGAACATTTTTCTGCCTATAACATTTTTTGGCAACATCCCTTTAACAGCTAAGGAAAATACCTCGGTTGGCTTTTTCTCAAGCATTACTTTGATTGGAATGTGCTTTTGACCGCCCATGTAGCCAGTGTGGCGGAAATACTCTTTTTGGTCCATTTTGTTGCCGCTTAAATGGACTTTCTCCGCATTGATGACGATAACATGGTCGCCGTTGTCAGCATGGGGCTGATAGGTTGGCTTGTGCTTACCGCGCAAAACTTTGGCGACCTCTGTAGCAAGACGACCAAGGGTTTTGCCCTCTGCATCCACCACAAACCACTGCCTTTTAATGTCTGCGGGTTTGGTGATTGTTGTTTGTCGCATTTCAAACTTCCTTTCTTAACAAATATATCTTCTTTGGTAGTTATCAACCTGTGTCGGCTCTCCTACGGAGCGACTTGCGGTCACCAAATACGAATTATACCACGGGGGCGGCTTCGTGTCAACCCTAAATTTGCAAAATACCGAATTATTTTATATATTTTATAACTTATTGTTTGTTTTGCAGCCAAAATATGTACTCTTCCAACACAACATCATTTTCAAACATAAATGTGGCATGGTATTCTCCAACATAGCGGAAATGCCATGGTTCGTAGATGATGTTGGTTATGTGCTGTTTGTGGTAGGGATAGCGCAAAATGAAGCCGAAACGGTGGGCGTTGTTTGCCACCCAAATGCCTTCATCTGTGTAGGCGAAAGCCCCCCAAAGGGTATATTGCCCACGAACAGCCATATCAAGGGCAAGCCCCAAGTTATGCTCACTCGTGCCTGGGTATGCCACCACACGGCGGGAGGCTTCAAAGGCATCCTCTTCGCTCAAACCTTCGTTGCGGTTACGTTGCATTTGGTTGTCAAAAAGCCGCTGTTGGTGTTCCATGCCGCGATAGCCCGAAAAAGCAACAAGGTCAAGTCCTAATTCGCGGGCATATTCAAGCATTGCTACGAAGGGCTGGGCTGCCCTTTCTTCAAAGTTGACACCCTCAACATAAACCACCGCTATATCGAAATCCTCATCTATGGCATTGTAGCGGTTTACAAGCTTTAAATACCAGGGCAGGGCAGAATTGTCCGCCACAAACCCCTCAGGAAATGGGTTTTGCGCCAGAAAATCATGTATTGTTTGTGGTATGTACTCTTCATAGTCATCTGGCTCATCCGCTTCGGCTAATTGAGCAGGCGGACTTGCAGCTGGCGGTATATTTGGCGATAATATCGCCGTTTGCGAACCTGTGTCTGCCGCAAAAAAGCCTGGAAATTCAGGCAAAAATAGGATTAGTGCCACCACTGCAACTAGGGTCAGCCCTACAATGGACAAGGTTATCATTAGTTTTTTCATATGTAACTCCTTTGTTTAAAATGAATTAGACCTGCGTTAACATCCTGCTAAAGCCGTATTTTTCAAAGAAAGCTTGGGCATTACCCCCCACTTTGACCCCGAAGGGCAACCCGCCAATATAATCATCTTTCGTGCTTATTATGTAAATTGCATAGTTCATTAAAACCCCGCCAAAGCCCTTTCCTCGAAGTTTCTTTTTAAAGCCGATATGAAGAATTTCGCCTCCATCCTCGCTCCAAGTCCAAACCAAAGCCCCAACCAGCCTTCCTTTATGCCAATAAGCCGCAATATTGCCTCCTGCGTCTAAAATGTCATTTAAGTCATTAACCCTCATTCGTTTTTTAAAAATTCTGCTTATAATTCCCAAATATCTCTGGTCATAATCAGTAATTATGCTAATGTCCGCCTTAGGTTTTTCTGTTGGCTGACTGGGCATTATATAAATCAACTCAATAAAATCATCCATTTGTTGTGACCCCCTTCGCTTCTTCATCATAATATATCACATATGACGCCGAAAGTCAAATTTTTCGACAAAGGGGCTTGTTATTCTGCTTAATCTGTGTTAAAATAAGGAAATTTCATTTTTAAGGAAAGGGGAGGTTTTATGTACAAGGCTAATGGAGATGAAGGTGACAGAATTTTTAAGGCTCTTATAAAAAAAATGCAGACTTATCGACCCTCCTCTGACTTTACGATGGTTGCAAGGGCTTATAAATTGGCGAAGGATGCCCACGAGGGGCAGCTGCGCCGTTCTGGAGAGCCATATATCATACATCCTTTGGAGGTTGCCGCCATTTTAGCCGAGCTTGAGGTGGACCGCGAAACCATAACCGCAGGAATTTTACATGATGTGGTGGAAGATACTCATTACACTCAAGAAGATTTGGTTGAAATGTTCGGAAGCGAGGTGGCAAGCCTTGTTGATGGCGTTACCAAGCTAAAAGTTATACGCAGGGAGCGGCGCAAGGAAAAGTCACAAAGCGAAGAAGAAGCCAAGAAGGTCAAAACCCGCGGAGATGATAGGGATAGGGCAGAAGAACAGGCAAATAATTACCGCAAAATGTTTTTGGCAATGGCTGACGACATTCGTGTGGTTTTGATTAAGTTGGCAGACAGGGTACACAATTTACGGACATTATCTGCCATGCCCCCTGAAAATCAACGGCGCATTGCAAAAGAATCTCTGGAGATTTATGCCCCATTGGCTGGGCGTTTAGGGGTTACCAGTCTGCGCCGTGAAATGGAAGATTTGGCGTTTAAATATTATGACCCCGAAAACTTCCAAATGGTAAAAGACAAAGTGGGCATGAAACTTAACAAACGGACAGAATATATGGAAGATATTGTTGGAACATTGAGGATGCGCCTACATGAAGATGGGATTTTCGGGCAAGTTAAAGGTCGTCCGAAGCACTTTTTCTCCATCTACAAAAAAATGAACAACAAGGAAAAGGACTTAGACGAAATCCTTGATTTATTTGCGGTTCGGGTGATTGTTAAAAGCAAAGAGGACTGTTGGCGTGTGCTTGGTATTGTCAACGGAGCTTACACCCCCATGCCTGATACTTTTAAGGATTATATCAGCAACCCCAAGGGCAACGGATACCAGTCTATTCACAATGTACTGTGGGGGCCTGATAGCGAGCCTTTTGAAGTGCAAATTCGCACAGAGGACATGCACAAAGAAGCAGAGCGCGGTGTTGCCGCTCACTGGAAATATAAAGAGGGCGCTACAGGGCAGGACAGCGGTGACGAAAAGCTGGCATGGCTTGCTGGGATTTTAGAATTGCAAAGGGAAAACCCTGATAATGACGAGTTTTTGCCTTTGCTGAAGGAAAGCCTGAACATTCATGCCGAATGGGTTTATTGTTACACCCCGCAGCAGCAGATGAAGCCTTTGCCTGCAGGGGCTACCTGCATCGACTTTGCGTATGCTGTTCACTCTGCCGTGGGCAACAAGATGACTGGAGCAAAGGTTAACGGCAAGATGGTAAAAATTGGAACTGTGCTAAGAAATGGTGATTTAGTAGAAATCGAAACATCACCAAACGCAAAAGGTCCAACTGATGAATGGCTTAAAATGGCTAAAACCACCCAGGCTAAAACCAAAATTCGTCAATGGCAAAGGCAGGAAGATAAAGAGATTAGCTTAACAAAAGGCAAAGAGCTATTAGAGCGAGCCGCAAAGCGCAAGGGCTTCACCTTTGCCGCCCTGCACACGCCACAAGGGGAAAGGTTGGCTCTCTCTCGTTTTTCCATGAACGATTTTGACACCCTTTGCGCCGCCGTCGGACGGGGCACAATAAGCGAAATCAGCGTTATCAACAGGCTTCATGAGGTTTACCAAGAGCTTAACCCAGAAACCGTAGACACGAAGGAAATTTTAGAGGCGATTAACAAAAATACCCGTGGACAAGAATACCGCCACACCCGCGGAGCAATTGTTATCCAAGGGGACAGCGGTTTGGCGACCCATTTCTCTAAATGCTGCAACCCCATTCCGGGGGATGACATTATCGGTTATGTGACAAAAGGCAGAGGTATTGCCGTTCACAGGGTTGGTTGCGCCACAATACGCAATATTTCCGAAGAAAACAAAAGGCGGCTAATTGAGGTAGAATGGAACAAGCAAACCCTAGAAAGCAACCGTTTCACAGCCACAATGAAAATTTATTGTGACTCTATGAAGTATCTCCAACAAATTGTTGATGTGTTTTCCAAAATGGAAATCGACATTAAGGCGATAAACGGGGGTTATTCTGGCGGAGATGTGGTTTGCACCGTGGCTTTGGAAGTGGACAACCGCGAAACCTTGGAAAAAGCCAGCAATCGCCTGTTGTCACTAAAGGGCGTTAATGAAATTGATAGGAAGCTAAATTAAATCAACTTGTATTTGGAGGAAAAACATGGATGCAATTCTAAACAGAAGAAGTATACGGAATTTTACAGACCAACCTGTGTCAAATGAGGATATTAAGGAGCTTTTGCGCTCTGCCATGCGCGCGCCGTCCGCTTTTAATCAACAACCATGGGATTTTATTGTTGTGCGTGATAAAAGTATTTTGTCAAGCGTTACAAATTGGCATGAATATGCAGAGATGCTGAAAAAAGCAGATTGTGCCATTTTGGTTTGCGGCAACAGACAGCGGGCAAAAGCGTGGGATTGGTGGACGCAAGACTGTTCTGCCGCCACACAAAACATCCTAATAAAAGCTATGGATTTGGGGCTTGGTGCTGTGTGGCTTGGCATGTATCCAATGGAAAAACGTGTAGAGAGTTGCCAGAAATTATTTGGGCTGCCCGAACACATAACCGCGTTTTCTATGATTGCGCTAGGTCATCCCCATCAACCCCTTGAGCCTGTGGATACATTTGATGAAACCCGTATACATCAAGAAAAATGGTAAAACGCCATCTGTTTAAAATGGCGTTTCGGTTGATTTTGCTAGGTGTGTCAATATTTTTCTACGCTACCAACCCCCAAATGCTGACGGAGGGTTGGTTTTTGTGGCTTGTGTGGGGCGTGCTGGCTTGGGGCATGTT
>WQSI01000093.1 GCA_009787945.1 Defluviitaleaceae bacterium | reverse complement strand
CAAACGTGGTGTTAATGAGGGTACGCTTGCCCGACAGCGGGCGCGCAATGCGCGCCCCTACCTTGCATTGTGTAACCCGCCCCCGCACCTAACACCGTCATTGCGGGTCAAGCGCGGGATGACGGTTTGGTTTCAAAACTTGTCTATTCCCACTCCCCACTGAATATAATTCTGTGGGGGTGTTTTTTGTGAAAAGCAAAAGTTTCGGGCAATGGTTGCTAGTCTTTACAGTGGTCATCTTAAATATTTTAATAATTGTTTATCCCTCCGTTGCCTTGGAAGCGGCACGACGCGGGCTTTTTTTGTGGTTTAACAGTGTTTTACCTGGGGTTTTGCCCTTTGTGGTTGGGGCTTATGTCCTTTCCGCATTAGGGGCTGTTAATTTATTCGGCTTGGCACTAAGCCCCGTGATGAAGCGGTTTTTCCGCATCAGCGGGCGGGGCGGCTTTGCTCTAGCTCTGGGCTTGGTTTCAGGCTACCCAATCGGCGCAAAAATTGTCTGCGAAATGCGGGGCAGAGGAGAGCTTGGAAGGGTGGAAGCCCAGCGGTTATTAGGCTTCGCCAACAACGGAGGTCCGCTATTCATTTTAGGGGCAGTCGCTTCGGGCATGTTTGGGTCAGCGGCATTTGGGTATTTGCTACTAATCACCCACTACATAGGAGCGGTTTTGGTGGGGCTTTTAATGCGCCTATACGGCAAAAGAGGTGCAGAAGCCCCGCAGGAAGCCCCCCCTTTCATCATAGCAGGCAGACCCAAAGAGCCTTTCGGACACATCCTGGGGCAGGCGGTTAAAAACGCCATGGAAACCATGTTGCTGGTAGGCGGGTTTATTGTGCTGTTTTCCGTGGTTTCTGCCTTGCTGGGGCAGGCGGGACTTTTCGCCCTCATCCCCTTTGGGGGAGATTATGCCCCCGCTCTCTGGTCTGGGCTTATAGAAATGACAGGAGGGCTTGGGCTTGCCTCTGATTTTGGCATAACAGGGGGTATTGCTGCCCTGTCAGCGTTTTTGCTAGGCTTTGGCGGGTTGTCTATTATGTTCCAAAGTCTTAGCTTTGTGGGCAAAACCGACCTAAAGGGCGGGGTGTACGTCCTGTGCAAACTCGCCCATGGGGCAATATCCGCAATAGCGGCGTTTCTGATGTTCCCGCTGTTTGCAAGGGCAATGGAAAGGGGGCAAGCCCAAACGGTTTTTGCACCAACCATAACCCGCACCTTTGTAAACTCTGCCGCCGCCTTTGCCGTCACAACCGCCGTCCTTATAATCGTCTGCCTGACCATCTTAGCAGTGGGCGCAATAAAAAAGAACCCGCGATAATTTTCGCGGGTTCTGGTTGTCTATTGCAACGGCTTCATAGTCGGGAAAAACAACACATCACGTATAGATGCAGAGTCTGTAAGGAGCATTACAAGGCGGTCAACGCCCACTCCAAGCCCTCCTGTGGGGGGCAGACCCACCTCAAGGGCGTTAATGAAATCCTCATCAATTGGGTTGGCTTCGTCATCCCCTGCGTCACGGAGCTTTTCTTGATGCTCGAAGCGGCGGCGTTGGTCGATAGGGTCGTTAAGCTCGGAAAATGCGTTTGCATACTCCCGCCCGCCGATAAACAGCTCAAAACGCTGTGTAAAATCTGGATTAGTTGGCTCTGCTTTGCTTAAAAACGAAATTTCCACAGGATGCTCAAGAACAAAGGTTGGCTGTATCAACTTTTCCTCGCAATATTCCTCAAAGAAAAAGCTTAGGATTTCCCCCTTGCTGTGGACTGGCTTAAAGGGGATTTTATGCTCTTTCGCAACAGCCCTTGCGGCTTCAAGGTCGGGAATCTCATTAAAATCCACCCCTGCATATTTTTTCACGGCATCAAGCATGGTTATCCGCGCAAAAGGAGGGCCAAAGTCAATTTCCTGCCCTTGATACATAAATTTGCTGTCACCAGCAATTTGCACAGCAAGCTGGCGGAACATGCTTTCGGTAATTTCCAACATGCCGTTGTAGTCTGTATAGGCTTGGTAAAGCTCCATAGTGGTAAATTCTGGATTATGCTTAATAGAGATGCCTTCATTGCGGAAGCTTCTCCCAATTTCATAAACCCGCTCAAAACCGCCTACAATCAGCCTTTTTAGATATAGCTCGGGGGCTATCCGTAGCGACATGTCAAGATGCAGGGCGTTGTGGTGGGTTTGGAAGGGGCGGGCGGCAGCTCCCCCAGGCACAGTATGCAAAATTGGGGTTTCCACCTCCATAAACCCGCGGTCGTCTAAAAAGCGGCGCATAGCCTTAATAAGAGCAGAACGCTTTGCGAAGGTTTTGCGCACCTCTGGATTCATTATCAAATCCACATAACGCTGGCGGTAACGCTTGTCAACATCCGTCAGCCCGTGGAACTTTTCTGGCAAAATTTGAAGGGATTTAGCGAGGAGTGTAATTGTTTCTGCACGAACAGAAATTTCACCCTTTTTGGTTTTAAACACCGCGCCATTAATGCCGAAAATGTCGCCAATATCCCATTTTTTGCAAAACTCTTCATACATTTCTTCGCCAATATTATCTTTGTTAACATAAATTTGAACGCGGCCGCTTTGGTCTTGCAAATCGCAAAAAGAAGCCTTGCCCATGTCGCGGCGGCTCATCATGCGCCCTGCCAAAGCTACGGTTTTGCCTTCCATTTCCTCATAATTTTCTAAAATGTCTGCCGCGTGGGCATCCACATCAAAAGTTGTCACGTGGAAAGGGTCTTTGCCCAAAGCTTGCAAAGCTGACAGCTTATCCCTTTTTTGCTGGCACAAAATATTAGTTTCTTGATTGTCCAAGACTTCTCCTCCTTTGTTGGTATTTTCTTATAATAACCCCAAAATTTCATCTAAACCTTTAATGGTATAATTTTGACCCCAAGATTTTTCGCCGCCATTTCGGCTAATCAAAACGGAAACCATACCAACATTATTAGCCCCTATAATATCCTTCTCCTCATCACCAACATACATCATCTCAGATGGCGATAGCCCAAAGGCTTCAAGTAACATTTCAAACCCGTGGGAGCTGGGCTTTCTAAATCCAACATCCACCGAAGTAAAACCCCCATCAAAGCGGCTTCTTATTTGGGATATGTCCTCAAGGGAATATTTATTATCCATACCATAGGCAACATCAGTTAAAAACCCCAGCAAAATGCCTTTTGCGGACAACTTCGCCAGTGTAGGCTCTGCGTCATCAAACAAAACAGCATTTGACTGGAAAAATCTATAAAAAGCTTCCTTGGCACAGTCTAGCTTTTCATAGCTCACATTCCATACGCCCAAAATTTCTTTGAAAATAACATCTGAAGAAACCTCATATTCCCTAGGGTTTTCCCTTGTGTTATATTTCGAGAGGATTGCAATTGCTGATTTTAAATTAATATTTTTGTCAATCCCACAAACACGGGCAACCTGACTTAAAGCGTCGGGGAATAGGCTTTTCCAACTTAAAGGCGCGTTATAGTTTACCAAGGTTTGACCTATATCAAACCCAATTGCTTTTATTCCCATGCGCTCACCTTTGTTTATTCGTTTGCTATAATTGTATACTTTATATAACTCCCACGCCTGTATATTACCTGCCTGACCATCGTAGGGGCGCATATTATGCGCCCGCTGCTGGACAAACGTATTTATCATCAACATCACATCGGTCGGACAACGGGCGCATATTATGCGCCCCTACGCGGTGTTACGTATATATAGTTTACCAAGGTTTGACCTATGTTAACATGCTCTAAGATATTTTCAAAACCTTAAACTTCATAACATCCCCAGCAGGGCCTGTAATGTCCACGCTTGCGCCCTCTTTTTGCCCAATCAAACCCTTGCCTAAAGGCGACTCATCAGAAATGCGCCCTTCTCTTGGGTTGGCTTCGGTAGGGCCTACAATGTGATAGTCAACTTCCTCATCAAATTCAACGTCAAACAGCCTAACTTTGCTGCCAAGGGCTATGCAATCCCCATCTGCACCGCTGATAACCTCTGCATTGCGCAGAATATGCTCAATCTCCGCAATTCTGCCTTCCATTCTAGACTGCTCGTCCTTTGCCGCGTCATATTCCGCGTTTTCGCTTAAATCCCCTTGGGCGCGGGCTTCTTTCAGCTTTTGGGCAATCTCTTTGCGCCATGGCCCCCGCAGGTTTTTCAGCTCTTCTTCCAACTTCTCTATACCTTCATTTGTTAATGCAAATTTTTTGCCGTTCTCCATTACCATGTTAATTCTCCTTTAAACTACATAAAATTATTTTTATCAAGTTTATAGCAAAGAGCTTTTCGGTGTTCGCCAACAGAATCCGTCCACTCTATCACTTCGCCTGTTTTTACAAAGCCTTGTCTTTCATAAGTTTTTTGCGCAGGAATGTTGTCATCGCCAGTGTCTAAAGTGATTTGGGTAAAACCTAAATCGCCAAACAACTCCCTAATTAACATCGTTAAGAAGCGACTGCCATATCCCTTGCCCTGCTGTGAAAAGTCACAAATTTTTATACCAATTGCACAAATGCCGTCACCCTTGTCTTTATAGTGGGTTTCGCCAATGGCAACACCGCCAACCTCCAAAATCATCAAATTGATACCGCCAGCTTTGGTTTTTATATTATCCTCAATTTTTTCGTCGGTGATTGGTAAACCATTGGGGAAGCCTGCATGTGCCATAACCGTGCCATCTCGCCACCATTTGCCAAGGGTAGGTGCGTCCTTTACCTCAGCCGAACGCAATGTCAAATTTCCGCTGGTTAATATCATTGTTTGACCTCTAGCTCTCTCAAAATCTCTTCCACCTGGTTAAAGCTTTCAGCCTTATTTATCGCCACTTTCGCCTCGGTCGCCTCCCGCAAGCCTTTGACATACCAAGAAAAGTGCTTTCGCATCTCCCGCAGGGCAACTTTCTCCCCATCATGCTCCACCGCCATTTTAGCGTGGTGCAAAGACATAGCGATTTTCTCGCTGGGGGTGGGCGCGGGCAACAGCTCCCCTGTGGCAAGATATGTGGTAATGTGCTTAAAAATCCAAGGGTCGCCGTAGGTGGCTCTGCCAATCATCAGCGCGTCAACGCCTGTTTCTTCCATTAACTTCTTTGCCTGCTCTGGGTTTGCCACGTCACCATTGCCTGTAACAGGCACGCTAACGGCTTCTTTCACCTTTTTAATCCAAGACCAGTCTGCAAGCCCTGCATACATTTGGGAGCGGGTTCTGCCATGGACGGCAATTGCATCCGCCCCAGCGTCCTCAATTATCTTGGCGTATTCGACGCAATTTATGCTTGTGCCATCCCAACCAAGGCGTATTTTGCAAGTGACAGGCTTGTGGCTAACCGCCTTAACCGCCCGCACAATGCGCCCCGCCAGGGCAGGGTCACGCATCAAAGCCGACCCATCCCCGTTTTTAACAATTTTAGGGGCAGGGCAACCCATGTTAATATCCAAAATTTCAAAAGGGCTGTTGTTTAAAATTTCTGCCGCCTGCGCCATGGTTTCTGGGCACGAGCCAAAAATTTGCACAACAGATGGCCGCTCCCCATTATCTGTCCGCAACAGCCGCCTTGTGGCTTCGTTGCCATGGACAAGGGCTTTGGCAGAAACCATCTCGCTTGTTACCATGCCCGCCCCAAAGCTTCTGCAAATCCGCCGAAAGGGCAGGTCTGTAATCCCCGCCAAGGGGGCAAGCACCACAGGCGACAAAAATTCAATATCTTTAACTTTCATTAGTTACCTCTTGTTCATGTCATAAATCATCCGCAAGCCCTCTAAGGTCAGCCCTGACACAATATGGTCAAAGATGTCACTGCCGTGGGCAATGGTTTGCGCCAGCCCGCCTGTGGCAACCACAAGGGCCTCTGGCTCACCCATAGCTTCCCGCAAACCTTTGACGATATATTCTGTCGCACCTATCTCCCCATACAAAATCCCTGCTTGGACGCTTTCGGTGGTTGTTGTCACAATTAAGGAAGTGGGCAGGTTAAGCTCCACTTTCCCAAGAAGAGCCGCACGGCTAAACAAAGCGTCAGCAGAAATTTTAATGCCAGGGGCTGTGATGCCTGTGACAAAGCGGCCCCCGCGGCTCATAGCGTCATAGGTGGTTGCCGTGCCGTAGTCAATGATAATGACGGGCCCGCCATATAAAGTGTATGCGGCAACGCAGTTTACAATGCGGTCAGCCCCCAAATTGCGCTGGGTTGCACTTAAATCAATCCCCAAATTCATATCTTGGCTGACAATCATGGGGGTCAGGTTTATATATTTTCGTATGCCATTGGTTAACGAATACATAATGTCAGGCACAACCGACGATATTATCACGTCCTGCAAATCTTCAGGGGCAACCCCTTCCAGTCTTAGCCAGCCATGGATGTGCAAACCCATTTCATCACTGGTTTGGTTTTGCCTTGTGCCCATGCGCCAACTGCGTTGTAAAACGTCACCTTTGTACAGCCCAAGCACAATATTTGTGTTGCCAACGTCAATTACAAGTAACATTTCAGTCACCTCTGTTATCGTAAGGAAATTTCGCCGCTGTGATATTTCTGCGGCGTGTCGTCCTTTGTAATTATTACAATTCCGCCATCTGCGTCAATATGGGTTGCTATGCCTTCCGCAACAAGCCCGCCTTCGTTTATAATGCGCACATGTTTGCCTAAGTTGATGCAGTTTTGCTGAATAACCTTTAAAACCTGCTCTTTAGGAAGATGGTTTATATGCATGTGGATTTCGTGGATAATCTCATATAAAATGCCCTCTAAATCCCAATCCCTGCCAGTTGCAAGGCGAAGAGAGGTGGCAGTTTCAGCAAGCTCACCAGGAAAATCAATATTATTTACATTTAAGCCAATCCCAAGGACAATAATCTGCTTGCCGCCTACAAAAATTTTCTCGCAGGAGATGCCGCATAATTTCTTGCCATTAAGCAAAATGTCATTTGGCCATTTGATTTTTAAGGGCAAGCCCCCGCAAACCTCCCACAAAGCCTGCAACACAGCCACCCCCGCC
>WQSI01000092.1 GCA_009787945.1 Defluviitaleaceae bacterium | reverse complement strand
CGCCCACTGTCGGGTAAACGTACCCCACATCAACAATACGTTTGTCGGATAACGGGCGCATAATATGCGCCCCTACGGGTGGTATCAACACGAACTGGTAGGGGCGCGCATTGCGCGCCCGCTGTTGGGTAAACGTAACCCACATTAATATTACGTTTGTTGGATAACGGGCGCGCACGCGCCCCTACCCCGTTGTTGTGCGCGCATATCCAAACGTCATTGTGGGTCAAGCACGGGATGACGAATTGCCTACCTCATCAACTCAATAAACGGGTTAAAATAACCATCAGCCTTCAAGGTAACACCATCAAGCCCTTTACCCGCATCACGCCCACGCTTTATCCCTGCAAAAATCCCTTGCTCCAGCGTAGCAAATAACTTTTTCTGCTCAATTTCCCCAAGCAAGCTCACAGACTTATCAAGCACCTCCGCAACGCGAGCCTGCATAATGCCCCCTTGCTTAAACTCGATTTCATCACCTAAATCTGCCATTGTGTTAAAAATATAATTGGCAGAATCCAACGCCTGGGCGCGGTCGGACATGAAAGGCGTGTGGATTGCCTCTGTCAGCATGCCTAGCAGATGCACCTTCTGCCCCGTAATCGCCGTGACAGCGTTAAACAAGGCATTTTGCACCACGCCCTTGAAAATATCCCCTGTCATAAATTTGGTTGGGGGCATGTATTTCAACGGGGCTTTTGGGAAAATTTCCCTTGCCATTTGGGCTTGGGCAAGCTCGTACAAAAAGCCGTTGTGGACATCTGGGGAAATTTCAAAGGCGTGACCAAGCCCCATTTGCTCCTCTGGCAAGCCTGCCATCAGGGCAAATTGCTCGTTTAGAAACTGGCTTGTTAGTACCGTGTGGGCTTCTTCCACCGCGTCTGCCGTTGTTAAATAATTATCCTCGCCAGTGTTAATGATAATCCCCGCAAAGCTGTTGATTATGCGGCTGAAATACTGGTCAACAATTGTCCTTTGCATGTTAATGTCGCGGAATAGTATGCCATACAGCGCGTCATTTAGCATCATGTCAAGCCGCTCCATTGCGCCAAGGGCGGCAATTTCGGGCATACACAAACCAGAGCAGTAGTTGCAAAGGCGGATGTAACGCCCAACCTCATCCCCTGCGTCATCAAGGGCTTTGCGCATTAGCTTGAAGTTTTCCTGGGTGGCGTATGTGCCGCCAAAGCCTTCGGTTGTTGCGCCATATGGCACATAATCCAGAAGGCTTTGCCCCGTTGTGCGGATGACTGCGATAATGTCTGCCCCTTGTTTAACTGCCGCAACCGCCTGGGTAATATCTTCATAAATATTGCCCGTTGCCACAATAACATAGAGCCAAGCACCAGACTTGTCGCCATGTTCTGTTAGTTTTGTATTGCGGTCAGCACGGTTTTTGGCAATTTTTGCCACGGTTTGCTCTGCAACCTTAAAAATAGCAGAGCGGGCGGCATCAACATCCCCCATAGGGATTTTTGACAAGTCAACCTTGCCACCACTTATTTCCTGGGCAATTTCTTGAGGGCTTTTGTCGAGAGCCACCATGGCGTTGCCAAGCATAAGTGCCGCGCCAGTGCCTAAAAGCCCCTTGTCACGAAGGTGGTTGACCACAATGTTAGGTAGCGGCACTTCCACCTCGTCTACCCCATCAATGCCAAGAAGGCGGCAAACCGTCCGCTCAATAGCAACGGTTGTGTGTTTGTCAATAAATTTCTGTGTGTCCACCGCAACGCTATGAGCCAGCTCCCTAGCCTTTGCCACCTGTTCAAAATTCAAATTTAATTTGCTAATAATAATCACCTCGGTTGTTTATCTGCTAAAAATATTCTCTTGGTGGTAATCTTTACCTAACTTTCTGTGCGCTTAGCGCGTTTTAAGCCCACAGGGGTTAGGGATAGTTGCTGATTGTTCATCAGCGCGGCAACCCCTTGGAATTCCACCTCTTCGCCAGACTTGCAAACCTTGCAATGGCAGTTTGGCTCATAGGTTTTTGGCTCGGTGTAGGTGGTGATGACACCTTCATAATTGCGCAGAATGACCTTGTGCGCTCCATGGCTGATAAGATAGTCAGGCATAACGGGGATTTTTCCGCCGCCGCCTGGAGCATCCACAACAAAGGTAGGCACGGCATAGCCAGATGTATGCCCCCTAAGCCCCTCGATGATTTCGATGCCCTTTGCAACAGGTGTGCGGAAGTGGCTAAGCCCTTGGGAAAGGTCGCATTGATAGATATAATAAGGGCGCACGCGCATTTTAACAAGCCCTTGAACAAGCTCTTTCATCACATGAACGCAGTCATTAACCCCTGCCAGCAACACAGACTGATTGCCGAGGGGGATGCCCGCATCTGCCAATTTTCTGCAAGCCTCGCGGGATTCGTCAGAAAACTCCGCAGGGTGGTTGAAATGGGTGTTAAGCCAAATAGGGTGGTATTTTTTAAGCATGTTACACAAATCGTCAGTTACCCGTTGGGGCATAACCACAGGTAAGCGGCTTCCAAGGCGGATAATTTCCACATGGGGGATTTCACGAAGTTTTTTGATGATGTGTTCCAGGGTGTCATCCTCTAGCAATAGGGCATCACCGCCAGAAATAAGCACATCCCGCACTTCTGGGGTGCGGGCAATGTATTCGATACCTGCCTCAACTTGGGAAATTGCCGCTGCTGCGTCGTTTTCTCCCACCTTGCGCCTTCTGGTGCAATGGCGGCAATACATGGCGCATTGGTCGGTCACAAATAACAACACGCGGTCGGGATAGCGGTGGGTAAGCCCTTTTACGGGGCTGTCGCCGTCCTCGTTCAGCGGGTCTGCCATATCTTCTTTCGGTATATGGGTTTCCATAATATGAGGTACAGCCTGTTTGCGCACAGGGCAATGGGGGTCATCCAAATCAATCATAGACATGTAATGGGGGGTTATCGCCATGCGGAAATCTGCCAATACCTGGTTGATTTGTTCCTCTTCCTCACTGGTAATATTCACCAATTTCTTTAAATCGGCAACAGTTTCGATTTTGTTGCGAAGTTGCCACCGCCAATCAGCCCAATCACTGGGGGTGATGGATTTAAAAATATTATTTTTCATTAGATTCTCTCCTTAAAATATAATCATATCCCATAAAACGCTTTTGCGTTTGCCATCGTAGCTTCTGCCACTTCTTCTTCAGAAATCCCTTTAATTTCAGCGATTGCCTCCACGGTCAGCCTTAGCAGGCTAGAGTCGTTCCGTCTATCCCGAAAAGGTTCGGGGGTCAGGTATGGGCAGTCGGTTTCGATAAGCATGTGCGACAATGGCACTGTCTTAACCACTTCCGCCAAGTTTTTGCCTCGGGCAGAGCGGTGGGTAACAAGCCCTGTTATGCTGATAAGATAGCCCATGTCTATATAGTCAAGAGCCATTTGGGGCGGCCCTAAATAGCTGTGAAGCACGCCCTTGCCAAAGCCATAGTCAGGCATATCTGTTCGTTTTATCACGTCAAAAGCTTCTTGGTCGGCGTTGCCAGAGTGTATTAAGGCGGGCAGACCCACTCTCCGCGCAACTTCCAAATCTTTTCCAAACCAAAAAGACTGCTTCTGCACCTCTTCTGGGGTTTTCTCCACTCTTCGGAAATCAATATAACATTCACCATAGGCAACAATTTTCTTGTTAGCCTCACACAGCTTTTTCAGCTTTACCACGGTTTCATCAACCAGGGCATTTATCTCGGCTTCCTTCGCCTTATAATCCCATTCGGTTTTATAATAATGGTCATCAATTGTGCAAAGGTAGTAAAAATCATACTTCCTAGCAAGTTGCAGGGCAAGGTCGCGGTTTTTGCCCTCGCTGGCGCAGTCAACTATATACGCAACGCCTTCTTTTTGGATTTCTGCAAAAAGCCTGTGCCTATCTTTGTTAAATCTTTTATGTGTGTAATGCGAATGTGCGTCGAAATATTGCATTGTTAAACCCTCCAACTTACCATAATGTTAGCTTTTCATTAACTGGGCAAACCGTTTGGCAAATAGAACAAACTTTTATCTTCTTACCTATGTTTATGCATTTGCTTGCGTCAATTAAAAATCTGCCCTCTACGCCAATTCCGCCAGGGCAAGCAGTTAGGCATTTGGAGCAATTGTCACATGCCTTTGAAATTTCGGATTCTTGCCATGTGTATTCTTCTGGCGGCTCTATATTTGTAAACCATGTGCCAATGCGCCCAAGGCTGCCCCAGCCATCAACAAAAATGCTGTTGTTAATGCCATAAACCCCCATGCCAGACCGCGCCGCAAGGTATTTCTTAGGCATATATCTCACATTTAGGAAGGTAACACCCATTTGCGCGAACAGCTTTTCTGTGTCCACATAATCTTCCATGTTTTTGCTGTTCCAAATGGCTAAAACAATGGATTTCGGCACAAAGTCCATATCTTCTGGCACATCGGTGACAAGGCGTGACAGCACGTCTTTTTGATAATCGCTAAGCTCGTTTTCTTCTGCAAGCTCTGCAAAATCAGCCTTTGCATGTTGCAAAACCTCCAAAGGCAGCACAACCATTTTTATTCTAAGCTCCAAAGCTTTTTCTATTATCATATATAACGTTCCTCAAAAATCTGACGAAGTTCTGGAGATTCCCGCAGTTGGTGCAGGGTAATTTCGGCGTGATCCTTGGTGTAGCCATTGCCTATTATCATATTAACATCTTTGCCTACCCCTTCTGCTCCCAAAGCCGCTTTGGTAAAGCTGACAGCCATGGAGAAGAAATAGACAATACCGCCATCACGGACGGGCAAAATGCTTGCCATTTCGCTGTTTGGGATGTTTACGCAGTTTATGGACAGGTCAAATTCCCGCCCATTATTGGCGGCAGTTGCCTTTTCCAACACGTCCAAAGCATTGGTAACATCAGACAAAATAACTTGATGGGCAAAACCGCACTCCAAAATCCGCTTTTTATCTTCTTCTTTGCGGCACATTGCCACCACATTGCCCGTAGGGCCAACCCGCTTCATAGCTTCATAACAGCACATCATGCCAGACTTGCCAGATGCACCAAGAACAAGGACAGAATCCCCAGGTTTTACCATTTTGGCAGTTTGGGCAGGTGCGCCTGCCACGTCCAAGGCGGCAAGGGCTAGGGCTTCCGTCATATCTTCTGGCAATTTGGCATAAATGCCAGACTCAAACAAAATCGCCTGAGCATCCACGTCCACGCGGTCAATGCCCATTTGGATTGCCTTAATTTCTTTGATTTTTAGCGGGGTCAGGGATAGCGATACCAAGGTTGCAATTTTATCGCCTACCTTTAAATCGCCATCAGCCAAATCTGCACCAACTTCAGCGACCTTTCCAATAAGCATCCCGCCAGAGCCTGTTACAGGGTTTTGCATCTTTCCCCGCTCCCCCACAATTTCCTTGATTTTCGCCCCAATTTTGCCTTCATCCCCATCTGCTTCTGTTTTCAGCTGGGTAAAGGAAGCCGAATCAATGTTCAAGGAAATTACATCAATCAAAATCTCATTGGAATAAATTTCCATGTTGTTGTCAATTTTCAACGCCGCCTGGGGCAACACCCCTGCAGGCTCTATCACTCTGTTTGTTCCGAATTTGCATAGTTTCATTTAATTTTCCTCCTAATATTTACAATAATTTAAATGCCAATCTACTCCTGAATTCGTTGTCGGTTAGGAACACATGCCACATATCAGCAAAACCCGACCTGTAGCTAAGAGAATGACGGTTTCTGCCCCAGTTTTCAGTTTCTAGATAAAACCAAGTAATTCTGCTTCTATACCACCAATCCCATGATGTACTAATTAGCTCCCAGTGACCAAAAAGCTCACCATCAACTATAAGCTGTCCATTTCGGTGAAAATGCCAAACACTTCCCTGTGCAAGTTGGGGAATGGTCACATGGGTGTTGTGGTTCTGAATTTCTACAAATTCCCACCGATTACCCTGTAGGTGTGGGGGCACAAACAAAGCTGTAAAAACAATCCACCCAATTACGGCAAGCACCACAAGGGAAACCATGGTAGTAAATATTACTATCCCAATGGTTGGGATTTCCTGTTTTTGTCCTTGCACACTAAAACCCCCTTACCCGACGAAAAAGTACCTCTGCCCATTCTGACACGTCGCGTCTAAACCTAAATGATGTGTCAGAAAGCCCAGCGTACCCTCCAGGTCTATATCCGAAAAATGGATAAGTTGGTAAGAAATCTTCTCTGATGAGAGTGAGTTGTACATCGAACACACCATCAAACCAATCCCAATTATTGACTAGGATGCTATAGGCGCCGACAGGCTGACCGTTTACAACAACTTGACCATTGCGCCTAAAATGCCAAACATCACCCACAACAAAATCAGGATTAATGCTATCTACAACTTCCCAGCGACTGCCCATGAAGGTCGGTGGCGCAAACACCCATTGTAAAACAAACCATCCCGCAAAGGAAATAAACCCGAAGCCGATGATGACTGCAACCAATCTATTGATTTTATTTTTTGTGCCCATGTCTACAATCCCAAAATCTGCCGTGCTTCGGCGGGGTTGGCGATTTCTCTGCCTAGCTCCTTGGCGATGCGGACAACCTTTTCAACCAATTCCCCATTGGATTTAGCCAGGACACCTTTGGACAAATACACATTATCCTCAAAGCCAACACGAACGTGACCACCTGACACAATGGATAGGGTAGCCATTGGAAACTCGTGCCGCCCAATGCCTGCCACAGTAAAGGTTGACCCAGCTGGCAGGCTGCTCATCAAATAGGCAAAATCCCGCGTGGTTGGCGCAATTCCGCCATTTATGCCCAGGACGAAATTAAAATGCATGGGAGCTTTGAAAAAGCCTCGCTTTTCGAGGTTTATTGCTGTGTCAATCATACCTTTGTCAAAAACTTCAATTTCGGGCTTTACACCCATTTCGTTCATGCGGGTGATGAAGTTTTTTACGGTGGTTTCGCTGTTAATGAAAATATCATCACCGCCAAAATTCACCGTGCCAGGGGTGAGGGTTGCCATTTCGGGCTTGTGGGTTAGGGGTTGCATCCGCTCCTCGTCACTCATGCCCACAGCCCCGCCTGTTGATGGCTGAATAATAGCATCAGGGCAAAGCCGTTTAATTTCGG
>WQSI01000091.1 GCA_009787945.1 Defluviitaleaceae bacterium | reverse complement strand
ACGAAAGAGCTTGACACCGATTCACGGGCATTAGNCCCAAGCTATGTGCAGAAGTCANCCCGCCGTGACATTGAAGAATGGGTTATTTCTGTTGGTAAGCACGAGGGAATAATTAGCGGAGCGGATTGGATTAGGGCGCAAAGTATGATGGTAACCATATCCAAAGACCAATCCGCACGAGCCAACAAAGAATCATCTAACGCTCTACTGTCTGGGGTTGTGCGTTGCGTGAAGTGTGGTGGCAAAATGTATGTCCGTGCAGAAAGTGGGCGCACAAACCCCGATGGCACGTTACGCTATAGCTACTACTGCGGAAGCCGCCGCAGCAAGGATTGGAAGTGTGACAAGCCGCCAACCGTCCGTGGATTTGAATTGGATAACTTCGTGATTGAGCAGATAAGTAAGATAAATCCCAGCGATACCATGTATGAAGAACTACTTAATTCAAATGCGGCTCTAGCCACAAAAACACATGAAATCGAAAAAGAACTTGTCGAGCTAAGGAAACGGCTAAATCAAATCGAAAGCGACATCGGCACTCAAATCACAAATTTACGCTCTGCACCTGAAAGCGTAAAGCAGGCAATATATACTGACATCGAAACGCTTTCCAAAGAACGTGATGAAAAACAAGCCCGACTGGACGTGATTCAAGGGGCGGTTGAAACTCAAGAGAGCCAACTCGCCGATATAGAAAAAGCCAAGCAAACAATACTTGACTTTCCACGACTTATAAAATTGGTTGACTACGAGGGCAAGTTGCAACTTCTACGACGAGTTCTCGAATGCGTAATCGTCAAAGGCGATACCGCCCACATATTCCTAAAAGGGAGCGAAGTACCCGAAAATTTTACGACAACGTCTGAAAGGAGTGATGCGCGTCACACAGAACCATATCACATTTTCTATACACCTAGAAGCATAAGTGGCTAGGCGGGTGCCTCGTTCTGGTTTGAAGGAATTGATGCCTTTGATTAGGCCGATGGAGCCGATGGAGATTAGGTCGTCCACGTCGGGGTGGTGGAATTTTTTGACAATGTGGGCAACAAGGCGCAAGTTGTGTTCGATGAGAATGTTTTTGGACTGCCTTTTTTCCTCGGGGTTTCCTGCGGTGTAAAGGTTGATGTGGTAGGCTTCTTGGTCGGCATTTAGGGGGGCAGGAAAAGAGTTGCCTGGATTTTGACTTGGAGTCATCTGGGCTTTTTTTGTTTTATGGTCGTCTGGTGTGGTTTTTGGCTTGTTCATTTCGCACCTTCTCCCACATAACACATAATTTTGCCCATGCATTAGACCTGTTCTGAAACCTGCTTTCGTCAGATTTTTGAGGATTTTTGTTGAAATGCAAGGGGGCAGGTTCCCTGCATACCCGAAGGTATGTGGGGGTTCTGACGCTGTAGCATTTCGGCAAAAAGACCGAAAAGATGGCGGAATGAGGTTTTGGAACAGGTCTTTGGGCGGGTGCTATGTACACGCTTGCGTGGGGGTGCCGTAAAATATATTTTATGCCGAGGAGTTGTCGGATTGTGCAAGTACAAAAAATATTTCCTATTAGATAATAAAAATTACCTAATAGGGTATTTATATTAACACTTACAAGCTTTAAAATTTATTAGAGAGGAGTGGTGATGTGAGGTTAGATGGCAATTCAGATGTAAAATTTAAAGAATTTGGATTGCGGGCGCGTGAAGCCAGGAAAAACAGGCAGCTTACCATGCGGGAGTTGGCAGAGCGGATAGGTATTAGTGAGAACTTTTTGGCGCGCATTGAAAGCGATAATGGGCGGCCAGGTCTTGGTACGGTTATTAAAATTTGTAATGAGCTAAAAGTGTCTATGGATTTTTTGTTTCAAGATTCTTTGCATGAAATAGAGTGCGAAACCATAAATTTAGACATTTTAAGCGGACCAGACAGAAAATTCATTATTAGAACCGTTGAGAACTTGAAAGCATACAGAGATGAATTAGATGGCAAAAATTGAAAGTGAGAGTTTAATATGAATAGGAAAAATGGATGTTTTTTAGCGGTCGTCGCTATTATGGTTTTATTGGGGGCGGTTTTTGTTGTAAGCGAAAGCCCTTCAAACGAGCATGTGCAACGTTGGGTAGATTACGGCATTTTGCCCGAAAATATACATGAGCATTTGGATGCACATGTCACCTATCACAACTTTGCCATTTTGCTAGAAAATTTATTGGGTTATGAGCTAGATGAAAGGTTTACTTTCAACTCTGGGTTTATGTATATTAGGCGTCACGAAGCATTGGGCATTTTACAAACAGCTCTGGGACAGCAACCCGCCTTATTTCATAGTCACGTTGGCTTTTTAACCTTTGGAGAGCTGGCAGAAATTTTATGCGACCTAATCCAAATTTATATAGTTGACGATTTTAATTTAAGTTTGGCAGATGTTTACCTAGATGGTGCGTTGGTTATAAACCACCAGTCACTCTATGTTGACGCTCTAGTGTCAGGAGTGGTTGGCAGCGGCGATATTGTGGTTGTGGGCAGATATGATAACACTATATTTTTTGATGGTGTGGATATTGCGGGCAATATAATCATCACTGCAAGCCAACATGGTCTTGCCCAAGTTGACATTCGCAACAGCCGCGCGTCTGGGCTGTATATTTTAGGCGAAGCCACTGTTAACCTACTTGGAAATACTGAAATAGAGAATGTACACATATCAGCACCTGCCACTGTAAATACGTCGCTTTTGACAAGTAGAGCTGAGCCGCCTAATGTGCGTATTAGCACGATAGACGCATCATTAGAAGGCAGATTTGGAAATGTTGAAATTTTAGCTAGGCAAAGTAATTCTCCTGTGACGATTTTGGTTGAAGGTCGTGTTGGCAACCTCCAAGCCGAGGGTGACGTTATTTTGGTGGGCGATGTAATTGTAGACACCTATCAAGCTGGTAGCCTGCGTATGATTAATGAAGCGGGTTTTTATCGCAGTCAGGAAATTGCCGCGGCTATAGAATTTGGCGTGCAGACAGCAATGGCTTATTTTATGGAACATCTGCTTGAAGCCCTTGCAAACAACACACCTGGACAAGCTCCGCAATTTAACTTTACGCCAATACGCAACACGCCTGTGCAAACACCGCCAGAAACCCCGCCACAAATAACACCACCACCTGCAGACCCTCCCCCTGCGCCTTATAATTAATTTTTCATAAAAAAGAATATTTTTTTAAAAAAACTATTGCTTTTTTAGATTGTGTCTGTTATAATATTCTTAGTAAATTGGTCGGATAAATATATTTTTTGGAGGTGCGTTTATGCATTACAAATTTCAACTAACCCCACTACCCTATTCCTATGATGCGTTAGAGCCTTTTATTGACGCAAAAACCATGGAAATACACCACAGCAAACACTTGCAAACCTATGTTGACAATCTAAATGCGGCATTGGAGAAGTATCCAGAATATCAAGACTGGTCTTTGGAGAAGCTGTTGGCTAACCTTGATAAATTGCCAGCGGATATACAAACCCCTGTGCGAAACCACGGCGGCGGCGTATACAACCATGACTTGTTTTTCGCACTTATGTCCCCAGGTGGCACGCCGCTGAAAGATGGCGCGTTAAAATCTGCCATTGAAGGCGAATGGGGCAGCGTTGATGAGTTTTTAGCACAAATTAAGGCGGCTGCCTTGTCTGTGTTTGGCTCTGGATGGGCTTGGTTGGTTAGCTCTGCCGATGGCAAGCTGTCCATTTTCAAAACACCTAACCAAGACACACCAGTGCCAGTAAACCTTAATCCTATACTTAATTTGGACGTATGGGAACATGCATACTATCTGCTGCGCCAAAACCGCAGAGCAGAATATATTGATGCTTGGGTGAATGTAATAAATTGGCAACAAGCTGAGGAAAATTACGCTGCAGGATTATAAAAAAATTAACACCATTGCCCAAGCGTTGCAATGGTGTTTTTTATAATTATTTTAGGTAACTATATATAACTTTACACAACACCCTGTAGGGGCGCATATTATGCGCCCGTTGTCCGACAAAGATTATGATGATGTAGAATACGTTTGCCCAGCATCGGGCGCATAATATGCGCCCCTACGATGGATGACGATGACGCGGTTGTTGGGTTTATGTAAAGTTGTATATAATTACCTTATTTTACATGCCCCTTTAAACGATTTTTGAGGATTTTCGCGAAGCCAATAGGGTGGCTTTCAACGCAAAATAAATTATAACCATCGGGGGCATTAATTTCAAAGGTTTCGCCCTTTAAGAATTTTGTAATGTTCGGATGATGATTGGGTAGGTTTATCACATTTGAGAAGCCGTCGGCAGTTAAGGTCATTGCCAGTGCGTAGGACGGCTCAAAGCGGTGTTTTTTAAGCGTACCAAGCAGCAGACCTTCACGGATAACTTGCAAGCCTGTTAGGTCTGGGTAAATTTGCGGCAAAACCAACAGGTTATTGTTGTGCGTTTTTATTTCACCTGGGGGCAGGGTTGGTCGGTAGGCATCAATAAAACTTTTAAAATCTTTATCAAGCTTTTGTTGGCGTGATTGGTGCAAATCGTCAGCAATGTGGGTCTTTTGGGTGGTTTTGCGTAACAATGCCACAAAATGCCCTTCACCCTTATGCCTATGGGGCAAAATCCGCTTCTGGTCAACCTGCTCAAAATCTCTATTTTCCGCCAAAAAATCTGATATAACATCCTCATTTTCCGTGGTGTTGAAGGTGCAGGTAGAATATGCCAAATACCCTCCGCTTGCCACCATTCGGGCCGCGTGATACAGGATGTTTTTTTGGATTGCCGCCATGCGCACAGGCTTGCCCTCATCCCACGCAAGGCAGGAAGCGGGGTCTTTGCGAAACATGCCCTCGCCAGAACAGGGTGCGTCCACCAAAACCTTGTCAAAATAATAAGGAAGGCGGGATGCTATACGCTCTGGGGTTTCACAGAGGATTATGGAATTGGCAATGCCTGCCATCTCAATATTTCGTATAAGCTGGGGTATGCGCCCAAAATTGGCATCATTTGATACCAAAAGCCCCTCCCCTGCCAGTCTAGCGGCAATTTGGGTGGATTTGCCCCCAGGAGATGCGCATAAATCCAGAACTTTTTCCCCAGGCTTTACGTCTAAAATTGAAACGGCAGACATGGCACTGGGTTCTTGTATATAGTACAAACCCGCGCTGTGAAGTGGATTTTTGCCCATAGAGCCAGAGGTTTGGTGGTCGTAATATCGTCCAACTTCGCACCAGGGCACAGGCTCAAAACCAGGAAAATGTGCCTCAAAGGCTTCGGGGGTGATTTTCAAAGTGTTTATGCGCAATCCGTGGTGACGCTCTTTATTCAAGGATGCCATGAAATCGTCATATTCAGCAGGGTCGGTTATAATTTGGCGCATGTTTTCTGCAAACTTGGTTGGTATGCTCATTCTGCGCCACCGCCCATTTGCAGAAGAGCAACTTCGGCAGGGCTTAAATGCCGCCACGCGCCAGACCCAAGGTCACCAAGGGTTATCTTGCCCATGGACACACGCTGTAACGACACCACTTTATTTCCCAAAGCCTCAAACATTTTGCGTATCTGCCGATTGCGCCCCTCAAACAGGGTTATTTTGGCTTGTCTGGCAGATTTGTCAATAATTTCCAAGCGAGCAGGCTTGGTTTTGTATCCGTCAATTGTAATGCCTTGATGAAATGCCGCCGCATCTTCGGGCTTTATCGGATTTGCCACGCGGGCTATGTAAGATTTTTCCATGCCATGGCGGGGGTGGGTCATCTTCTGAGCCAAATCCCCATCATTAGTTAGCAAAATTAAGCCTGTGGAGTGATAGTCCAATCGCCCAACGGGGTACAGGCGTGTGCCTACATTGCCAACAATATCCAGCACGGTCTTGCGCTTAAATTGGTCTTTTGCCGAGGAAATAACACCTGATGGCTTGTTCAAAATTATGTATACTGGCTTTTCGGTGGTCATTATGGGGTCACCATCAACCAACACAATGTCACCATCTGCATATTTTTCACCAATTTCGGCAACCTTGCCGTTTATTGTAATCTTGCCCGCCAAAATCAGCTCTTCTGCCTTTCGGCGGCTGGCAATTCCTGCTTCAGCAATATATTTTTGCAATCTCATTGAAATTACTCCTTTTGTGTGGTAGAATATAAATTTGGAGGTTAAAAATGTTTGAATTTACTTATAATTCGCCCATTGGGCAGGTTTTAATAACCTATGATGACTTACATATTTTGGGGCTGCATTTTGACAGACCCCAAACCCGCGAATATTCGCATAATGAGCTGATTAGCAGTTGCATAAGGCAACTTGACGAATATTTCCAGGGAAATATTTTAAATTTCGACTTGCCGCTAAATCCAATAGGTACAGATTTTCGGAGAGCGGCGTGGTTGGCTTTGCAGACCATTCCATATGGTGAAACCCGCTCTTATGGGCAAATGGCAGCGTTGTTAGGCAACCCTAAAGCCAGCCGTGCCGTGGGCGGAGCAAACAACAAAAACCCTATTTCCATAATCATACCCTGTCATCGTGTTATTGGGGCTGACGGCAAATTGGTGGGGTACGGCGGAGGCATGGAGCGCAAAATATGGCTTCTTGACCACGAAAAAACCATTATATCACAAAAACAAAAATAATGCAATAATGTCATAATCTTGAAATAGACTTTTGCTTGGTTTTGTGGTATACTCGGATGTATAATTTGTTTGGAGGTATACATATGAAAAAATTTCAAAAAGGAATGTATATATTAGGGATAGCAGGCGCGCTTACCGTAGGCGCATTATTAGGCGGAAACACAGGGCTTGTAGGGTCTGCCAACCCTGGAAGCGCTGATGACCCCTTGGTCACTCGCAGTTATGTCCATCAAGCGGTGCAGCGAGCCTTGCAGGATTTGCCCGCAGGCGTTGGCGGCTCGTCCTCTGTGGCGTTTGCCCCTGTGCAAGTGTCCGCAGGCAATGTAATTCTAGGGGGCGAGGGCAGTGTGGTTATTCTGCGCTCGGGCATTGCCACGGCCCACGTGCCTGGCCCTGACGGCATTGTCAACACGTCTTTGGGAGTTGACATGTTCCAAGGCGACCATATTATAACCAATCATTACCTAATAATTCCCCGAAATGACGGGCG
>WQSI01000090.1 GCA_009787945.1 Defluviitaleaceae bacterium | reverse complement strand
ACGCCATATTTTTTTGCAAGCCCCACACTGCGCTTTTCAAGCACCTTTGCACCCATGCTTGCAAGCTCTAACATTTCGTCATAACTTATCCAGTCAAGCTTAACCGCATCTGGCACAACCCGAGGGTCGGCAGTGAAAACCCCTTCCACATCTGTGTAAATTTGGCAGGCATCTGCTTCCAAGGCGGCGGCAAGGGCAACTGCGGTGGTGTCTGAGCCGCCCCGTCCAAGGGTTGTTACATCTTCAAAGCGGGATTGCCCCTGAAAGCCTGCCACAAGGACGATATTACCCCTGTCAAGCTCCATTAAAATACGCTCTGTGTTGATGTTTTTGATACGGGCAGTGGTGTGGAATGCGGTTGTGGCAATCCCCGCTTGTACGCCAGTTAAAGAGCGGGCATAATGCCCCATACGTTGCAAAATAAGAGCCATAAGGGCAATTGACTGCTGCTCCCCTGTTGCCAAAATCATATCCCGCTCTCGTTTTGAGCCGTGGGGGTTTGCCGCGTCTGCCATTTCTGCAAGGCGGTTTGTGGTATCCCCCTGGGCAGAAAGGACAACAACAAGCTTTGCGCCGCTTTCCTTGGTTTTTATAATGCGGCGGGCAACATTTTCCATTAATTCTATTGTGGCGACAGAGCTGCCGCCGTATTTTTGAACAATAAGCAATTGTATATCCTCCGAAGTATTCTTATTACATATAATACCAGTTATTGCTTATAAAGTCAATATGTAATTGACTTTAGGTTGTAGACAAACCTTCCAGTTCGTCATCCCGCGCTTGACGCGGGAACCCATCAGTAATAAGTAGCCCCTACAGTATGGGGCTAGGAATGACATGTGGGATTGCGGGTCAAGCCCGCAATGACGTGAGAGAATGAGCATGGGATGGCGGGATTGGCGGTTTGTCAACAGCCGTCAATATGTAATTGACTTGGCTGTAATTTAATGGTATAATTAATAAAAAGCATTTCTGGAGGCATATAAATGAAAGTTAATGACATAAGAGAAAAGTTTTTGAAGTTTTTTGAGGGCAAGGAGCATTTGCGCCTGCCAAGCTACAGCCTTGTGCCTGATGGGGATAAATCCCTGTTGCTTATAAACGCGGGTATGGCACCTATGAAGCCTTTTTTCATGGGGCAGGCAACCCCCCCATCTAAACGGGTGACAACAAGCCAAAAATGCGTGCGTACAGGGGATATTGACGAGGTGGGCAAAACAGCCCGTCACGGCACTTTTTTTGAAATGCTCGGTAACTTTTCCTTTGCGGATTATTTTAAGAAGGAGAGCATACATTGGGCGTGGGAGTTTTTGACGGGGGAGCTTAAAATCCCTGCGGACAAGCTTTGGGTGACGGTATATTTAGATGATGACGAAGCCCATGAAATTTGGGAAAAAGAGGTGGGAGTTGCTCCAGAGCGTATAAACCGCCTTGGTAAAGATGACAATTTTTGGGAATTGTCTGTAGGGCCTTGTGGGCCATGCAGCGAAATATTCTACGACCGCGGTGCAGAATTTGGAAAAGACGATTTCCTCGCAAGTAACGAAGCGGGAGAAGATAGGTATTTGGAAATTTGGAATTTAGTTTTCATACAATTTAATAAGGACGAGGAAGGAAATTATGGGGATTTGCCTGCAAAGGGCATTGACACAGGCATGGGGATGGAGCGTATTTCCATGCTTATGCAAGGGGCAACCTCAATTTTTGATATTGACACCATGCGCGCCATTCGTGAAGAGGTTTGCAGGCTTGCGGGCTATGAATATGGCGGAAAATTTGGCGACAAGGCGGGGCTTGATACTTCTGTGCATATTGTAACAGACCACACCCGCTCCCTAGCCTTTTTGCTGGCTGATGGGGTTATGCCTTCTGGGGAAGGGCGGGGCTATGTTTTGCGCCGTTTGCTTCGCCGTGCCGCCCGTCATGGGAAATTGCTTGGTATTGAGGGGCTTTTCCTTGCCAAGCTGGCGCAGGTTGCTATAAATGTCTATAAAGATGCCTACCCAGAGCTTGCAGAGCGGCAAGACCATATTTTGAAGATTATCACCAACGAAGAAAGCCGTTTTTACGACACTTTGGACAGCGGTATGGCGTTGTTAAAGTCTAAAATTGCTGAAATTAAGGCGGGGGGCGTTTTGGCAGGGGCTGATGCCTTTAAGCTCCATGATACCTATGGTTTCCCCCTAGAGCTTACGCGGGAAATTTTAGAAGAGCAGGGCATAGGGCTTGACGAAGCTGGCTTTCACGCTGAAATGGAAGCACAGAAGGCTCGCGCCCGTTCTGCCCGTGAGGATGCAGGGTACACAGGTGGCGACAGCTCTGCCTTTGAAGGGTTAAGCCTTGCACCTGTGGACTTTGTAGGTTATGATGATTTGTTTGCAACGGCTAATATTCAGCATATAATCCCCCAAGGGGAAAATGTTTTGATTGTGGCAGACAAAACCCCATTTTACGCTGAAAGCGGCGGTCAAAAAGGGGATACAGGTACAATTGAAACCGACACAGGCGCGGCAGAGGTGATAGGTTGTGTCAAAATAGAGAATGGGCAATTCGCACATATTGCCAAAATTATTTCCGGGGAAATAACCCAGGGGCAGGTTGCGAAACTTGCTGTTGATGAAGAGCGTAGAATGGACACAATGCGCCATCACACTGCAACACATCTGCTTCATATGGCTCTTAGCAAGGTTCTTGGAAAGACAGCCACTCAAGCGGGGGCTTCTAAAGGACATGATGGCTTGCGTTTTGACTTTAACCACCATGCGGCTCTCACAAAAGAGGAAATTTCTCAGTTGGAGGACATTGTAAACGATGGCATATTGCGCAACATACCTGTTGTTATTGAAGAGATGGGCATGGAAGCGGCAAAAGCCCGTGGGGCTATGGCTTTGTTTGGGGAAAAGTATGGTAATGTGGTGCGTGTGGTTGACATTGGGGGCGAATCTGTAGAGTTATGCGGGGGAACACATCTAACCTCCACTGGCGGCATTGGCGCGTTTAAAATCGTCAGCGAAGGTGGTATTGCCGCAGGGGTTCGCCGTATAGAAGCCGTTGTGGGGAAATATGCCCTTGCTTATTTCCGCCAGACGGAAGAAAAGTTGGCAGAAGCCGCCGCCATTCTTAAAACCCCCACAGCAAACCTTATTAAGCGGGTAGAGCAGCTTATTGCCGCCAATAAAGAGGCTGAAGGGCAGTTGACTGCCTTAAAAGCGAAGCTGGCACAGGATGCCACAGGGGACATTTTGTCCGCAGGGGAAGAAATTGGCGATGTTACAGTGTACACAGCCACCCTTGAGGGAGTGGACATGGACGGCTTGCGCAATTTGTCTGATGACCTTATAAGCAAAATGTCTGACGGGGTGCTGATTTTGGCAGGTGTTGCCGAGGGTAAGGGCAACCTGTTGATACGTGCAACGGAAAGTGCTGTTTCTAAGGGTGTTCACTGTGGTAATATGGTGAAGGCAGGGGCAACCGCCGCAGGAGGCGGAGGAGGCGGCCGCCCGAATATGGCACAGGCGGGGATTAAGGATATTGGTAAAATGGATGATGCTATCGCGGCGGCTAAAGGGGTCGCTGGGTAACGGTAAGAGTATATAAAAGAAAGGGGGCGAAAAAATGACCCCATCAACAAACCTTTCCCAAATCACAAAAATTGTAAATGCAAACCACCATAACCCCCATGAAGTGCTGGGGATGCACAAGGCGGGGGATGTTCTTGTGGTGCGCACTTTTGTGCCACATGCCCATGCTGTCCACGTGGTTTGTGACGCAAAGGGCATGAAATGGCAAATGGAGCTTATCCACGAAGATGGTTTTTATGAGCTGAAAGTTCCCCGCCGCAAAAACCTTTTTCCTTACAAGTTGGAGGTTGACTTTGGAAGCGGCAACACCCACATAACCCACGACCCTTATGTCTTTCCCCCTGTTCTTGGGGAGCTTGACCTTCACCTGTTTGCAAGCGGCACACATTACAACCTGGCGGATAAAATGGGGGCAAATTTCATCACCCATGAAGGGGTGGAAGGGGTGCATTTTGCCCTTTGGGCACCTAATGCCAAAGCCTGCGCTGTTATAGGCAGTTTTAACAATTATGACGGCAGGCGGCATCCAATGCGGCTTCTTGGGGGCAGCGGCGTTTGGGAAATTTTCATTCCAAACCTTGCCACCTATGACGCTTATAAATTTGAAATTAAAACAGCCCATGATGTGTTGCTTCAAAAGTCTGACCCATATGCCAAATTTGCCCAGTTGCGCCCATCTACCAACTCATTGTTATACAAAATGGGTGACTTTAAGTGGGGTGACAGCAAATGGCTTAAAAAACGCCGAAAAGACGGGGCTTTGAACATCTATGAAGTCCATTTAGGCTCTTGGCGCAAAACAGAGGATGGGGATAATTTCCTAACATATACAGACCTTGCCCATCAGTTGGTAGATTATGCCAAATACATGGGGTACACCCATTTGGAGCTAATGCCCATTATGGAACATCCTTACGACCCTAGCTGGGGTTATCAAGTGACGGGCTTTTATGCGGTAACAAGCCGTTTTGGCAGCCCTGATGAGTTTAAATATTTTGTTAACCACTGCCACAAAAACGGCATTGGGGTTATTTTGGACTGGGTTCCTGCCCATTTCCCTAAAGACCCCCACGGGCTGGAGTTTTTTGACGGCACAGACCTTTATGAGCATCCAGACCCCCGCACGGCACACCATCCTGACTGGGGTACGCTGACCTTTGACTACGGGCGTAATGAAGTTGCCAATTTCCTAATAGCAAATGCCCTATTTTGGCTTGAAGAGTATCATATAGACGGCTTGCGGGTGGATGCGGTGGCATCTATGCTCCACCTTAATTATTCCCGTAATGAGGGGGATTTTAGCCCGAATATTTATGGCGGCACAACCAATTTGGAGGCAGAGAATTTTATTAAGCATTTAAACTCCATCATAGCCCAAAGACATCCAAATACCCTTTTGATAGCGGAAGAGTCTACAGAATATCAAGGTGTTACAACCCCTGTGGAGCACGGGGGCTTGGGCTTTACCCACAAATGGAACATGGGCTGGATGAATGACTTTTTGAAGTATATGACCCTTGACCCCATCCACCGTAAATTCCACCACAACCTGCTAACCTTTGCCATGATGTACAACCACAGCGAAAACTTTGTTTTGGTTTTGTCACATGATGAGGTTGTCCACGGCAAACGCTCCCTTCTTGACAAAATGCCTGGGGATTTGTGGCAGAAATGCGCAGGTTTGCGCCTTGCTTTTGGCTTTATGTATGGGCATCCTGGGGCGAAGCTTCTGTTTATGGGCGGGGAGTTTGGGCAGTTTATTGAATGGAACCACGAGCGTGAGCTTGACTGGTTTTTAATGGATTTTGAGCATCACCGTCAAATTCAAGATTTCACCCGCGACCTTAACCATTTGTATAATTTAGAGCCTGCCCTTCATGGGGATAATTTCCATTGGATTGATGCGGATAACGCAAGCCAGTCTATTACGTCATTTGTCCGCCGTGGCGATAAGCCAGAAGATGAGCTGATTGTAATTTGTAATTTTACACCCGTTGCTTATGAGGCTCATCAAATTCCCGCAGACCAAGGGTATGTGGAAATTCTTAATTCTGATGAGGTGAAGTATGGGGGGAGTGGTGTGGTTAATACAGCTCCGCTAATTCCAGAAAATGGGCGGATAACTTTGCGTTTACCACCTCTTGGGGTTACGATTTTGAAAAGGCAATAGGGCTAGTTGTTGGCGGGATGACCTGCGTAGGGGCGCATATTATGCGCCCGTTGTCCGATAAACGTGATGTTTATGGAGGGTACGTTTGCCCGACAGCGGGCGCATAATATGCGCCCCTACGATGGGCGGTGATGCCAAGTACCTGATACGTCATACCGCGCGCCCTGTGCGTCATCCTGTGTCAAGCGCGGGATGACGGCGGGGTGGCGGGGTGCGGGATGACGCATGTAGGGGCGCATAATATGCGCCCCTACTTTTATTATTATCTACGCACAATCCTTATATTACGTCGGCTTTTTAAAATGGCTAGTGACACGGCAGATAATGTTAGCCCTGTTGTGGAGATTATGATGTTAAGGTTAGAGTTATTGTCACCTGTGTTTGGGTTGTCGAAAGTTGTTTGGGTTGGCGGGGTGGTTACTTGGGTTATTGTTTCGGGTATTTCGGGCTGTTCGTGGATTTCTTCCTCATGGGTTATTACAACCTGCTCAGGGGGTTGTGGTGGTTGAGGTGAAGGTCCAGCTCCCGCAGGTGGCGGGGGTTTTACGCCTATAAATGGCGGCAACTCTGGGTCAAATGGTATAATGCCGATGGGCTTTGACGGGTCTACAGGCACTATAGTGCCAGGAGGACGGTTAGGGCCTGGAGGTGATGTCCAAATTGGCGGAATTACAATGCCGATTGCTGGCGGTTCGTCAGGGTCGATGGGGAAAACCCCTGGTGGTGTAGGCTCGTCAGGGTCGATGGGTACAATGCCTATAAATGGCGGGTCGTATGGGTCGATGGGGATTACGCCGAAGGGCGGCACAGCTATATATGGCGGCTCTTCTGGGTTTATCGGTATGGTTGGAGGTTCTGCTGGCACTGTAGGTGGCACTGTGATGGGTGGTTCGGTGGGTTCTGTTGGTTCAGTTGGTTCTGTTGGTTCTCCTGGTTCTCCTGGTTCTGTCGGTTCTCCTGGTTCAGTTGGTTCTCCTGGTTCAGTTGGTTCTCCTGGTTCAGTTGGTTCAGAAGGTTCAGTTGGCTCTTCTGGTTCTGTCGGTTCTGTCGGTTCGCCTGGTTCAGTCGGTTCAGTAGGTTCAGTAGGTTCTCCTGGTTCAGTCGGTTCAGTCGGTTCTGTCGGTTCGCCTGGCTCTGTAGGTTCTGTCGGTTCAGTTGGTTCAGTTGGTTCTGTAGGCTCATCAGGTTGACCTGTATCTGGAGGAACTTCGCCAATTGGCGGTTCGATAGGCTTGTCAACGAAGGGCGGCTCGTCTGGGTCTATGGTGATTATTGGGAAGGAAGGCTCTGTAGGGATAAGGGGCGGCGGTTCTATTGGAGGGCGTACAATCCATGGCGGTCTGTCAATATTGCCTGGGGGATTGTTAGGGTCGGTAGGGGTGTGTACCTCGAAGCCGCTAGCCCCATGGTAAAAATTGTTAACAATCAAAGCACCT
>WQSI01000089.1 GCA_009787945.1 Defluviitaleaceae bacterium | reverse complement strand
GGGCGTAGTCTATGCCAACAACGGTTCTGCGTTCTACAAAAAGCCCTGAAATGGCTTGGGAAACGGACAAATTGCCCCCGCCATTGCCTCGTAAATCAAGCACCAAATTGTCAAAATTTGTAAGCTCTGCCTTATTATCCATTACAAAATCTTCCACCAAAGGGGAAATGTTGGGCAGCCATAAATATGCTACACCAGGGGCAATTTCCCTAAACTCCGCTTGCTGTGCCTGGCTTATAACCCTATCCCGCTGTGCATGCCGCATGGCAGGGGTGTATTGGTAGGTGAAACGGTCGCCGCCCACCCTCCGAATTTCCTGGGTCATCACGGCAATCACTAAATTATCAAAATAACGCCCGTAATTGTCTGGTGCAAAACCTAGATGGGTTTCAAACATCTCATCCAGTGTGTCTGTGTGGATATAATTTCCTGCGATTAGCAAGCGAAACTGCATATAGTCATAATTAACAAAAACAAGCGCAAAAACCCCACCTAGCAAAATAGCGATGCTAGACAGGGAGATTATTTTAAAACGTAGATACTTTTCTGCAACCGAACGAAGGCGTTTTCCGCGCTTTCTTCTAAACATAAATTATTTAACCTTAATTGACGAAATTTCCTCAAAAAACCTTTCTCTTGTTTCTAAATCGTTTTCGGCAAAGGCGAAGCTGTGTTCAAAAGGGTAATTGCCGCCTTTTTTGTTCTCTCCGCTGCGCACAAGCTTTGCATTTAATTTGAATTGAGTATTTACATAAAATTCCAATGTGAAGGCATCACCGATTTCGGCTTTTAGTTCGTTGTCTGACCATATGCCTATACCGCCTTGGCTTATGTCGTTGGACACGCCTTCAAAAACCAGCACATCATTTGACTTGGCAGTCACGTCTGTAGAGTACACAATTCTTGCGTCTTTTCTTCTGTTTACCCTGCGAACTGGGGAAGATGTTTTAAATTCAACAAGATTACCGCCGTCATCATAATTAGGGAAATCCGTTATTTTTGCCGTAAATTCAAAATCAAACCCATTGTGAGAAAACTCAAAATCCAGTTTTAAAGAGTTGGTTTCGACCTCAATATTCCGCACGTCTGTGCTGTCAATATAAAATAGATTATAGGTTTTTGCTTCAACAAAAACGCCGCTCATCTGGAAATTGTTCCTTCCAAAAATTTTGAGCTTTGTTCCAGCTTGGATTTGATTGATAGGCAACTTTTCTTTAAACAACATTTTATAAACCTCCCAAATTCTATATCTTCATAGAAATCCACATTACAGGACGGATGCCAACATTAAACAAATCGGTACTTTCGCGGTTCACAAAATCCCCAGTTGTAAGGATTTTGCCATCCACAGTTACACAGGCAACCAAATCGGGATGCCTGCCCCTGTCTATAAGCAACCAACGGGAAGGCGAGCCATCTGGCAAGGTTGCCTTGCGGTTGCCATTGTAAATATCATCTATAAAGAAGGGGTTTTTGCGGACTTTATACTGTCCGCTGTCACCGAAATATTGCACAACTTCATCTATACTAAGTAGGAAAATTTCTTCCAAAATCTGCCCTCGCTCTTTCTGGCTAAATTTGGCACGAAAAGCATCGTTTAAGTATTTACGCAAATCGGACGCTATCCAATCTACAGGCTCAAAGGTGTGATGAAACTGCCCCTTTTCCAAGATTTCCCTGGAAATAATCAACACTTCATCATCAATTTTGTCAAGGATTAGCCACTCATGTCCGCCAAATTCGACAATTTCAAAGGGTTTTCTGGCGGGACGCCACAGAGGGTACAAAATTGCCGTGTCTGAAAAGTGCATAAGCTCCCCGCACTGCTGATAACCAAATTTGGCATAGACTCCTTCCCCGTGGTATGGGGTGCTTGCCTCTAAATATGTTGCAATGCCTTTTTCATCCAAAATGTCAAGGTGGTGTTTTAAAAGCGCGCCGCCAATCCCTTGCCCTTGCATATCTGCATGGGCAACCACGGCAACAAGTTCGTAAAAAGGCGACATGGGCGGGCAACTGTCGTAACTTTTGCGGCTTATCTCCTTATAATTTGGGGCATATTTGCCCACGGCTTTATAAATTCTTTCGCTTACGGCAGGGTCTAGGTCGTCTGGAAGCCAGACTGTTGCCCCTACAAGTTCCCCGTCGGCTGTTTCTGCCACGTGGCACACAGAGCCTGCCGCACTTATATATTCGATATAATACGCCTTGACAGTGGGTATGCGGTCAGATGGCTCTGGCACAACCCAATGAAAAAATATATCGTCAAAATAACGCCTAGCAATAAACTCGGCAACTTTTGAAATTTCATCTTGCCTAACTGACCTTATGGTGAAACCCTTCATCTCATTACCTCTTAAAATGTTATATTATAGTAATACCACTTCAAAACAGTAACAGAAAACGCAGGATTTTTGTTCGATTGCAAGGAACAAGGTTCCGTGCATACCCATAGGTATGTGCGGGTTCTTGCGACGCAGTCAATCGGGCAAAAAGACAAGTTTGGTGTTGCTGTTTTGGGGTGGTATTACTATAACAGTATAAAACATATTTTGCGACACGTCAAGAAAAAAGTTTTTCAAAAAATCAAAAAACCGCTTGACAAAAGGTGACTACCGTGATAGTATAATAACAACTATTGCAATAGTCAAATAATATGGAGGTTATTATGGCGGTTAAAGTTTTTGATTCGGAGTTAAAGGTGATGGAAGTTTTGTGGCAGGAGGGTGAGATGACAGCAGGGCAGCTTGCTAAGCTTTTGAAGGAGCAGACGGGCTGGAATCGCAACACCACATACACCGTCATCGGCAAGTTGATTGACAAAGGGGCAGTGGAGCGTTTTGGTGATAATTTCTCCTGCAGGGTTTTAATTACCAAAGAACAAGTGCAAACCCACGAAGCAAAGGAGCTTGTAGGCAAGCTTTTTGATGGGTCGCCTGGTTTGTTTTTGTCAGCGTTTTTAAGTGGTGAAAGCTTGTCAGAAACAGAAATTAAAGAGCTGAAAAAGCTAGTGGAGGAATTGAAATGAGTTTAATTCAGATGTCAATTTCGGCTGGGTTGTTGGTGATAGCTGTTGCGGTAATTCGCCGCTTCGCCCTTGATAAACTGCCAAGCAACACTTTTTTGGTGCTGTGGGCAGTGGCGCTATTCCGCTTGCTTGTGCCTGTGCAGCTTCCCTCGCCCTTTGGCGCAATTGCGCCCTTGCCGCTTTTTGCGCCCACGCCAACCACAACCACCCCAATCATTTTGGCAACAACAGGGTATGTTGCAGACGTGCAATCTATCCCATGGCTTACCATTGTTTGGGTCACAGGAATGGTTGGTTTAGCAGGGTTTTTTGTGGTGATACACATTAAAAGCTACAAGGAATTACGCTTTGCCACAAAAATCCACGGTTTGGGAGTTTGCATGCCAAACCGCCACATAACCATCAAACAATCTAACAGAATTTTAACCCCCATCGCCACAGGCTTGTTCCGTCCCTCCATAATCCTACCTGAAACCTTGGATTTAAGCGACCATAACCTACTGCGTCACATTCTAACCCACGAATATGTCCACATCAGAAGGCTGGATACCTTGTGGAAAATAATCTTGGTCGTCGCTCTGTGCATCCATTGGTTTAACCCGTTGGTATGGTTGATGTTTATACTCGCTAACAAAGACATAGAAATCACCTGCGACCAACTTACCTTGCGCCGCCTAGGACACGGAGAAAATGCGGCTTATGCCCATTCGCTAATAAATATGGCGGAGCATAAAAACGCCTTTGCGGCACAAATTTATAACAATTTTAGCAAAAATATAACCGTAGAAAGGATTGAAGTAATTATGAAAAACAAGAAAAAGTCCATTTTGGGCGTATCCCTAGCGTTTTTGCTAGTTGCAATTTTGTCCTTTAGCACAATGATAATCTTCGCTAACGAAAATCAGCCCACCTACGAATCCGCAGCAGACGAGGTTTATTATGACTACGAATCCGCAGCAGACGAGGTTTATTACAACGAAGAGGCTTATTATCCAGAGGAAATAATTAACGAAACCGTAGACATAGTTTCTGTTGACGAAGCATGGGGTTGTCAAGGTCAATGCTGCGTCTGTGTAGATTGCCCATCGGGTTGCTCTCGTTAAAAACCATCACACATACAATACACAAAAAAGCCGAGGATAAAGTTCCTTCGGCTTTTTTGGTAGTAAATGAGTATAACTTGGCTTGACGCTTGCTGTTCACTTAACTAATCATTGCTTGCATCATGCCATGCGACGAGTCGCGGTTTACTGCGTCTAATTGCTGATAATATCTGTTAGCCGTGCAAATATTGTGGCAACTTCTGCGCGGCTGGCTGTAGCTTGTGGGTCAAATGAGCCATCAGGGCGACCTTGTATCAGGCCATATGCGCGGATGACCGCAACATTGTCAACGGCCCATGGCGAGATAGCTGATTGGTCAATGAAGGCTGACGCATCAATGTCGATGGTGTTCATATCAACATCAAACACTGTGATGTAACGATGTAGTAAAACCGCTATCTGCTCACGGGTAATTGATGTGCTTGGGTCAAAGCGCCCTTCGCCAACTCCCAGAACAAGTTCTTGGCTGTAAGCCCACTCTACTGCGGCAAAGAACCAATCGGACGCATGTACGTCAACAAAACTTTGTTGTGACGATGCGTATTCTGCAAGATTAACATTCTGCATACGCGCCAGAACCGTTACAAACATTGCTCTAGTCATGTCGCTATGCGGCGCAAAAGTATCGTCAGACACACCCTGGAAAAGCCCGTTGTCAACTACAGCTAACACCGAATCGTAAAACCAATCGCTTGGGTTTACATCTATGAAATTAATTTGGCGTCCAGGTGCTTGTTGAGGTGGCAATGGGTCTTGTGGGATGTCTTGTTGATTTGCAGTGTCATCTGCAGGTGCTGCAGGCGCACTATCTGGTGCTGCGGGTGCGCTATCTGGTGCTGCAGGCGCACCGCCTGGCGTTGTCTGGTTTGTGTCCTCGTTGTTGTCGGTATCGGTATCTGTGTCGGTGTCTGTGGAAATTGGGGTCCAGTTTGCTGTGACGGTGACGCTTGTGGACGGCATTGTGAAGGCGTGGTTTGTTATTGTTACATCTGCTGATGTCCAGCCTGCAAAATTAAATCCGCTGCGTGTGCCTGGCACAAGGGTTACAATTGAGCCTTCTGAACGCAAACCAGAGGTGGTTTGTCCAGCAATTGCGGTAGCTGAAGCTGGGTTGTTTGACACATTTAGCATATGTTGTTGTGGAGCGATTGCTTCTCTGCTAACAGTCAAAACGTAGATGGTTGTACTAAAGCCCGTTCCGCTGACTGTTATAGTTATCACAGTGTTGCTTCCAGCTGCTCCCAGCGGTATATTGGTTATGTCATCCACAGGGATTCCGCCAATGTTGGCAGTCCAGTCGGTGCCGACCGTGGCAGTTGCCGCAAGGGAAATAGTTGCAACGGTGCTTGCTACAACCACATTATACGCTAAGATGTTAGGCGCAAAGCCTTGGACAGGCGTGCCATTTATGGCAAGGTCTATCAGGCTTGCAGTAGGCATGTATGGGCCTGACCATATTGCATATACGGTGATGTTGCGGTCTACTATTGTGCCAGCGGTAAACATTTCGCCACCACCGTCAGCCGATGTGTTCCAGCCAATAAAGCTGTGATTATCACGTACAGCAGTAGGCATTTGTTCCGCTAATATTGGCGTGCCGCTCGGTACAGCAACCATGTATTGCGTGGCACCAACATTTCTAATATTAGCGAAATTAGTCATGCTGTGAGTTGGCGAGCCAAAACCTATTGAAATCAGCTCGTACACGGTATCTTCTTCTTCCAAAACTGTGTCGCCAGGCTCGGATTCTTCATCATCATCAACGACAACATCATCATCAACGACAACATCATCATCAACGACAACATCATCATTAATATCGACATCATCAACGTCAATATCAATGTTGATGGATATAGCACCCAAATCAACAGCACTGGCAACTCCGCCGCCAAGGGACATATTTACAACGTCTGCACCATCAATTGCGGCTTGTTCTATGCCCATCGCAATGATAGAATTTGGCGTTGGCCCCCATAACACACGGTAAGAAATTAAATTGGCTCCAGGTGCAACGCCTAAGATAGAAACATCATAAAGGCCGCCCACCAAAGAGCCATCAAAAGAATCAATATTTTGTTCATCATTATGTGTACCTCCTGCAGGCACAACTATTCCGTTGTTGCCATCAAAGGTTACTATGTTTGTTATGCCGCTGCCGCCTTCTTCACCATGCCCAACAACATCTTGTCCAGATATTGTGCCAGCAACGTGGGTTCCATGGTCTGTCCAAGAAAGGTCTGCGTTTGAAGGCACACCATTGTGTCCTGGAGTGAAGCTGAAGGGCGCAGATTCCATAGGGTCGTATGGGGCTTGGAATGACATGTGGGCTCCCGCGTCAAGCGCAGGATGACGTAATTTGTGTGCGGTATGACGTATATTAGTGGTGTGATGACGTAATTCGGTGCGGTATAACACGAAAAAATAAGCCACGGAAACAATGGGTTTCTGTGGCTTATTTATGTTTCTTAATTATATTTAAACTACATAATTTATCAGTACAGGCACTGCACCTTAGATTTTTATTGGTTTTAGCTGAAAAACGCTCGGGGTGGCTTATTAACGCAGTTTCCCAGCGCACCACAACGGCAACAGCTAAAATAACAAGGCTAATGGAGAAAAATGACGGAAAAATGACGAGAGGGGCAGCTATCATCAAATAATCCCAATTGTAGATGCGGCAGGTGGTGCAACAGTGGTTTTTCATAAACCAGCGTTGCAAAGGGCAGTAAAATAGGATAAAGGCAATGTCAAGCACAAGCAAAGCAAGGGTCAAAATTATCATGGTTTGGGGATTTAGAAAGCCTGTAAGGCGCATGACAAAAACAGCCGCTGACACGCAAGCCAACCAGAACAAGGCAACGGCAACCGCGCCCTTGTGGATATTTGCGGGCTTTTGACCACCATGGGAGGGATTATGGGAGCAAGGGTTGTGCTTCCGCGCCCCAATGGGAATTTTTTTGTTAGGTATCAAACGAAACAACATGCCCCAAGCCAGCACGCCCCACACAAGCCACAAAAACCAACCCTCCGTCAGCATTTGGGGGTTGGTAGCGTAGA
>WQSI01000088.1 GCA_009787945.1 Defluviitaleaceae bacterium | reverse complement strand
TTTATACTGCCCAAGCTGTTTATTGTACACAACCTTATCACACTTGCCGCATTTTACCCACATGCCGTCTGGCACACGGTCCGCAGCCGCCTGCGCCGTAACCCCTCGGCCTTGGGGTACTGTTACATATTTCTTGCGATTGAAAATATTCATCCAAGACCTCCTAAATCCTAGCTATAATATAAAACATCACTCCAAAAGCTGATGCCTAGCAAGTTTGACCTTGCTTGTTGGTTCTCAACCTTTTGCATTTCTTCCAAAATAAAATCTTCTGTTAAATTTTTAATGGTGTTTAAAAGCCTTTCATTAAGCTCTTCTAATGCTCCTTCGCTTTCGTCAGCCATATCAAAAATCTCGCCACATTCTAAAACTATATAAGAGCCTTGGTTAGCAGGATTATTTAAAAAGGCTCTGGCTTCGGTGGTCTGCCACTCCAATTCCTCTTTTTCAAGGATGCCCAACCCTTCTAAACGCTCCATAAAATCAAGTAGCCGTTGGCGGCCTTTGTAAAAATCCCCCATAATGGCTATAGGTTTATCATAACCAAAGATTATAGAATTGCACGCCTTTGCATCCTGCGAAACCAACAATAGGTAGGCAAAAGGTATAGCATAAGGCCATTCAGACAGCCCGCAAACCTTGGAGTCGTTATCTCTGGGGGTGGTTGTGGGGTCAAAATCTATTGAGTATAGATAACTGCGGTTAGCCATATTGCTCTCTCCTTTATTGTCCATGGTAGGGGCGCGCAATGTGCGCGCCTACTGCTGGGCGAAAGTGTTCTTCATTAGTGTTGCGTTTGTCGGACAGCGGGCGCATAATATGCGCCCCTACGGGGTGTTGTGGGGAATTGTACGTAATCAATAGGAATAGTCTGCCATTGCGTTTTTAATACACAATGGCAGATACAACAGGTTTTTATAACATGCCCAACTTGCCCTCCAGGGTTTTGGTGTGGTAATCCCCTGCTATAAACTCTGGATACTCTAAAATTTCTTGATGAAGCTCAATATTGGTTACAATGCCGTCAATTACGATTTCGTCAAGGGCGCGCTTCATTTTGGCAATGGCTTCGTCACGGTTTTTGCCGTGGGTGATGACCTTCGCCACCATGCTGTCATAGTGAGGAGGCATGACATAGCCTGCATAAATGCCAGAATCTACCCTAAGGCCAAGGCAGCCTGCTGGCAGGAACATATATTCAATCAAGCCTGTGGTTGATGCGTTTATACGGGCTTCGATAGAGTGACCCACAAGCTCCACTTCCTCTTGGGTGATGGACAGCTTGTTGCCCCAAGCAACGCTGATTTGCTCTTTAACAATGTCAAAATTCGTTATCATTTCAGTGATAGGATGCTCCACTTGAATACGGGTGTTCATTTCCATAAAATAGAAATCTTTGCCGTTGGCATCAAGGAGAAACTCCAGTGTGCCAGCATTTACATAATCAACAGCCTTAGCCGCCTGAATTGCCGCTTCCCCAAAACGCTTACGCAGCTCCTCGCTCATAACAGGGCTTGGGGCTTCCTCCACCACCTTTTGATTGCGGATTTGCATGGAACATTCCCGCTCACCAAGGTGGATGATATTTCCGTGAGAGTCGCCAATAACCTGCATTTCAATATGTTTTGCGCCAACAATAGCCTTTTCCATGTAGATGCTGTCGTCAGAAAACGCCATGCGAGCCTCGGTTTTAGCGGCTTCATAGCCTTTGCGCAAACCTTCCTCATCATCACAACGGCGAATCCCTTTGCCGCCGCCGCCAGCAGAGGCTTTTAAAAGCACAGGATAGCCCACGTCATTAGCAAATTTCAGAGCTTCTTCAACGCTGTCAACAGTGCCGTCAGTGCCAGGAATTACAGGCACGCCAGCCTTTTTCATCACGTCGCGGGCGTTGGCTTTGTTGCCCATTGCGTCAATTGCGTAAGCTGATGGACCAATAAACTTAATGCCCACATCCTCGCACATAGACGCAAACACGGTGTTTTCTGACAAAAAGCCGAAGCCTGGGTGGATGGCTTCTGCACCAGTTAAAAGTGCTGCCGTCACCACATTTTGCATGTTTAAATAGCTGTCACGGCTTGGGGAATCCCCCACACACACGGCTTGGTCGGCCATTTGCACATGCAACGCCTCCCTATCAGCCTCAGAAAACACCGCAACCGTCGCAATTCCAAGCTCTTTACAAGCGCGGATAACCCTCACGGCAATTTCACCGCGGTTTGCAATTAAAATTTTGTTAAACATATATTTTACCTCCCTAAATCTTTTAGAAGTCACACATTTTTTTGAGAATTTTTGCGATGCCTTCTCTATTTTTAGCCAAATGTATGTATTTTGGCAGATGGTACGCCATGCCTTTGTAAGTAAGAGGGCTGGGCTTTTGGCGAATATCTGCCGTTACATAATCTAATAAATACTGCAAATGAACACGATTGTACGCCCAAATGGGATTGCTTCTGTAGCTGGTGGAAAAATACAGCGCGTAGCCATTGCAAAAATACTGACCGTCAACCCTGCTAATGTGATAGGAATAGCAAGCTTGCCCCTCATCTTTTTTGTGAATCGTAGCATGGTTACGAACACCACAATGAGGACATGCAGTATTCACAAATCTGTAATTGTGCCCGTCTGCATCAATATTCTTTTTGAAAAACCTTTCACAATTTTGACAAACACCTTCGGCAACTAGCCTATAGTTGGTTTCTTCCTTCCTTTCGGCTGCGCCGCAACTGGAGCAAACAAATGTAAGGCGAAAACCCCTACCACAGTCATATTTACTCCAAGAGCAGCCGTCACAGGCGCTTGTTCTATGCACCTTAACAACGCCCTCGCCGCTACATTTCGGGCAGGCAACGGCAACGCCGCCACCAAGATTAATCATGGTGTTGCGCTCTCCTAGGTATTTGTCTTTGAAACGGCTTTTCAAATTGTCACCTCACAGCTCCATTTTCAACCACCTTGAGAAACGCCTTTTTTATTGGCTGGAGTGATGCTCAATCCCTTTACATAACAATCAAACCCCTTGCTGTCTACATGCTTTTTCCATCCACCTGCATTGTCAACAGATAAAACAGAACCATCGTAGGGGCGCATATTATGCGCCCGCTGCTAGGCAAACGTACTCTACATCATCATAACCTTTGCTGGACAACGGGCGCATAATATGCGCCCCTACAGGGTGTTGTGTTAAGCTATATATAGTTACCAAATATAATTTACTTTACTAGCTCCCCACAAAAAACGTTATTTCCGCTTCGCAGGCTTTTTCATCGCCAACGTAAGCGGTGGCTTTGCCTGTTCCTGCCATGCCTTTAAGCTTGATAAATTCCATTTCAAGGCGCAAAGTGTCCCCAGGGACAACCTTGCGGCGAAATTTCACTTTATCAATAGCACCAAAATAGGCGATTTTACCTTTATATGCGTCCATGGAAAGAAGGCCCACTGCCCCAGTTTGAGCAAGGGCTTCCACAATAAGAACCCCTGGCATTACAGGCTCTTCTGGGAAATGCCCGCCGAAAAACGGTTCGTTCATTGTCACGTTTTTAAGGGCAACCACCCGTTGCCCCTCCTCCATCTCAACCACACGGTCAATAAGCAGAAAAGGGGGGCGATGGGGTATAATTTCCATGATTTGTTTAATGTCCATAACCATAAAACTACTCAATTCTGAAAAGAGGCTGGCGAGCTTCCACCATCTGCCCATTTTCCGCAAAAACTTCAACTACAGCGCCATCCACATCAGCGGTAATTTCGTTCATAATCTTCATGGCTTCCAAAATACAAAGCACGTCACCCTTTTTAACCTTCGCGCCAACTGGTGCAAATGCAGGCTTTTCTGGGTTGCTGGATGAATAGAACGTGCCAACGATTGGAGAAGTGATAAGGTGTCCTGTGGCTTTTACAGTGGTTTCGTCTGGGTCTGCATGTTTAACCGCCATAGGCTCTGCAGAAGGTGCAGAAACAGCTGCTGGGGCAACCGCTACAGGAGCAGACGGAGCAGCAGCCACCGCTGGCGCAAAGCTTGGGTACATTTCTGGATAAAAACCGCCGCCCATGCCAGTATTTTTACTGGCGTTTAACGTAGCACCGCCAACATTAACAGATACATTTGTAAGGGTCGAGCGGTCAACCCACTCCAATAACTCTCTAATTTGTGTGTAATTCATAATAAATCCTCCTAATTTTTGATTTCATTTATATTTACTTTATTATCCCGCAATTGCTAAGACGATGCGCACTACCACACCATCAATAACAAAAATTGACTTTGTGTATGAAAAAAGCTCGAAATTTAAGACCCTTGCGAAGTGTTCATGGTCATCCCAACCATATGGGCCTGAAACTCCGTCAATTGCTAGTAATTCCTCTTGGGTGATGCCTATGGTAATGTCTTGGACGGTAAACCTGCCGCTTTCTATGTCTGCGGGGAAGGGTTGCAGGTCTATCATCACGGCAGAGCCTTCGGCATATTCGGCAATAGAAACATTAAGGCTGCCATTTAAGAAGTTGTACATGGTCAGCTCTCTCCCTTGGGGTTCAGCGTGGTTGTAATTGCCAAAAGCCGCCACAAATTCTTCGAGGGTGTCGCCCATGCCTGCAATGCCGCCTGTTTGGTTATCCCGTACTTGGTAAAAGGCAAGTTCCGACACAACAGGCTCGCCATTGCCGTTGCCAGTGCTGTTGTTATAGCCATTACCATTGTCACCACCACAACCGCTAAACATCAAAGCCGATGCCATAGCCACGCATAGCAAAATTCGTTTTTTCATAACCCCACCCTTTTGTTTAGATTTAATGAGTACCCTTCATCAAAACAATGCGCACAGCCACATCATCCTCTACAAAAGCAAACTGTTGATACGACCCCCTAGCCAGCAAAATGCCACGACTTTCAGAAATATTTCCGTATCCATCCAAAAGACGTACAGAACCACCTTCTTCCTTAAACTGCAACGCTGAAAAACCCTCAATCATCACTAAGTAATCCACGGGGTCTCCCACGGCAAAATCTTGTGTGGCAAACCTGCCAGCATCTACGTCCTCGGGGCTTGCCCGAAAATCAATATACCATGCAATCCACGAGTCATCATCTTCCGTGAAGAAAACCGCAACACTATCCTCCAAAAAGGTGTAATTCCGAGGGGGCATCATGCGGTCATGCCAGTCAGTCCATGTTCCGTAGCCTGTAAAAGTCGCTGTTCCGAACATCGTTTCAAAAGCGGCAAGATTATCACCTAAACGGACGCTATCGCCCGTCTGGACATTGCGCAACTCTTGAAAAGCAACATTGTCACCGTCACCACCGCAACTGATAAGCATCAAAACCGATGCCATAACAACACAAAGCAAAATACGCTTCTTCATAATGCTGTCACTCCTTTTTATCAGCATTCTCTTTGGGGAACTTTTTCATAAACATCACAGATAAAGCCCCAATTATGCCGCCGCTGATACCCGCCGAAATCCCCGGATGCAAACGGAAAAAGAAGTGATTTAGGATTGCTATCGTCACGCCTATTACAACAACAAAGGCGATGTAGAATACCCATCCTTTTTACTCATACAGCGCCCCCTTATTAATCAGCCCACTTTTTAAAGCAAAGGCTGGCGTTATGTCCGCCAAAGCCGTAATTATTGGAAAGGGCGTATTTAATATCGGCATCAGCAATGCCGTTTGTTACGTAATTTAGGTCACATTCTGGGTCAGCTTCTTTATAGCCTGCCGTTGATGGCGCAAAGCCTTTTGTCATGCCGATAATGGTTGCAATGGCTTCCACAGCCCCTGCCGCTCCCAACATATGCCCCACTTGGGATTTTGTGGAGCTTATCAGCAGCTCCTTAGCGTGGTCGCCAAAAGCTGACTTGATTGCATTGGTTTCTGCCGCATCATTTAGCGGGGTGGACGTGCCATGGGCATTAATATAAACCACGTCAGAAGGCGCGATTCCCGCCTCTTGGATAGCCAATGTCATGCAAGCAGACGCTCCAGAGCCATCTGGGCTTGGGGCGGTCATATGGTGGGCATCACAATTAGCCCCATAACCTACAATCTCTGCGTAAATGGTTGCTCCGCGTGCCTGGGCATGTTCTAAGCTCTCAATAATAAGGACACCGCCGCCCTCGCCAATAACGAAGCCATTGCGCTCCTTATCAAAGGGGATAGAGCCACGGGCAGGGTCCTCAGACCTGGACAGTGCCGTCAGTGCGTTAAAACCAGCCACAGAAGCCCGTGTTATAGCCGCTTCTGCACCACCTGCAATAATCACATCGCTGTAACCATGTTTGATGCTGCGGAAAGCCTCGCCAATGGCGTGAGTGCCTGCGGCGCAGGCTGTTGTTACGCTGGTGCAAATGCCCTTTGCGCCATATTCCAGAGCAACCTGCCCTGCTGCCATGTTGCTAATCATCATAGGAATAAACAGCGGCGCAATTTTCATGCTGTCCTCTTTGGCGTACATTTTCACAACCTCTGTTTCAAAGGTTTGCATACCGCCGATACCAGATGACAAAATCACACCCATGCGGGATTTGTCAATTTGTTCCAAATCCATGCCGCTGTGTTTTACAGCGCGGGCAGCCGCCGAAAGGGCGTATTGGCTGAATAAATCCATCCGCTTGGCTTCCTTTTTAGGGATGTCCTCCTCAGGGTCATAGCCCTTAACCTCTGCCGCTAAATGGATTGGAGAGCCTTCCACCTGCACTTTTGTTATAGGCGCAATGCCCACCTTTCCCTCTCTAAGGGACTTCTCAAAACTTTCTAAGTCGTTTCCGATTGGGGAGATAACCCCCATGCCCGTTACAACCACTCTTTTCATAGAGATTTCCTCCTTTTTATAGGTTTACCCAACCTGCTAATCCATCTTTTCTTGCAAAAATTTTATTTGAGTATGTGGCGATTACAGAAACCTCTTCTCCTGCCTTAACTGGCAAATAGAAATCGGTTGCCTTGTTGCACACACAATTTCTGCCTTCTTCATCTTGCCAAATTTCTTCCGTTGGCACTTCTAAAATATAGCCGCTCTCCAAATGACAAACCTTGGTAAATTCTTCGCGTTCTTCAAGAATATCCACAAATCGGTCATTCCATGTAATGGTTAAAACGTCACCGTGAGCGGTTTGCTCCCGCTCCATAACCATTACAGGGAAAGCATCAACAGACACACATTCAAAATCACCATTTTTGATGATTAGAGCGTTTA
>WQSI01000087.1 GCA_009787945.1 Defluviitaleaceae bacterium | reverse complement strand
CCAGATTCGTCCTGCAACGGAAAATCTATCACAACTAGGTCAAAAGACCGCTCCAAAAGCCGCCGCCGAGCCTCGCCGCCACTAACCACTGTCAGCACTTGAGTAATGCCTGCCTGCCTAAGAGCATCAGCAAAATACTCAACACCTTTGTCGGATGAGGTCACAATCAACGTGTTATCCATTCGCCCTATCCTCTGCCTCTTTTATGGCTAAATATTTCAAATGTAGCTCCTCACCGATAATGACTTTAACAAATTGGCTGTTACGCGCCTTCTCTACCGCTTCCCTAAGGTTTGCAGGCAGGGCGGCAAGTTTGCTAGTAACCTCCTGCCCTGCGGTGTACAAATCTGCATCTACAGCAGGGGGCAATGGCAATTCCTTTTCAATGCCAAAAAGCCCCGCCCCTAAAATTAGCGCAAAAGCTAGGTATGGGTTTATAGATGGGTCGGGAGAGCGCAATTCCATTCGCGTTTTATCCCCCTTAGCGGCAGGAATCCGCACCAATTGAGAGCGGTTTTGCCGCCCCCAAGAAACATATTTTGGGGCTTCAAATCTGCCCAACCTCTCATAAGAGCTTGCCAGAGGATTAAGAAACAAGGTGATTTCGGGGGCTTTAGATAAAATGCCCGCAATAAAAGACTCTACAATCACCGAATCTTCCCCAAAAATGTTAAGACCCTTTTGCGACAGGGAAATGTTAACATGCAAGCCGCTACCAGGTGCGTTAGCAATGGGCTTTGGTGCAAAAGAGGCAAACAACCCATTACGAGCAGCCACCGACGACACAACAGATTTAAATGTCATAAGATTGTCGGCACTGGTAAGAGCGTCGGAAAATTTAAAATCTACCTCATTTTGCCCTGGCCCTTGCTCGTGGTGAGATGTTTCGGGTTTGATTCCCATCTCTTCAATGGTTAGGCAAATTTCACGGCGAATGTCCTCTCCTTTGTCTAGCGGTGATATGTCCAAATATCCCCCTTGGTCAAGGGTTTGGGTTGTTGGTTCACCATTTTCATCAACTTTAAATAGATAAAACTCACATTCAGCCCCAATCATAGCCATCAGCCCCAGTTTGGCATATTTTTCTACAACGCTCTTTAGTATATGTCTGCCATCTAATGCAAAAGGTTCACCATTGGGGGTTTTTATATGGCAGTAAAAATGCGCCACACGTCCAGAGCCTGGCCGCCAAGGCAAAACCGTAAGGGTGGCAGGGTCTGGAAACAAAAGTAAATCCGATTGGGTAACTTCACGAAAACCTTTGATTGCATGGGCATCAAATGAAACGCCATCCGCAAAGGCGGCAGATAAGTTTTCTGCCATTATGGATATGTTCTTTTGCGCGCCCGATAAATCACAAAAACCCAGATGGATGAATTTAACGTCATTTTCCTTTACAAAGTTCAGGACTTCTTTAATTGTGTGGCTCATTAGTTCCCTCCTAGTTACTCTACTGTAACACTTTTCGCAAGATTGCGCGGTTTGTCAATATCCAACCCCTTGTTTGCGGCAACATAGTAGCTGAACAGCTGCAAAACAATAACAGACAGGCTAGGAGAGAACAATTCCTCCACCATAGGCAATTTAATCAACGACAGTTTGTCGTCCTCATCCACGCTATCTGTGCCTACAAACAAAACCTTTGCCCCGCGGCTGATAACCTGTTCCACATTACTAAAAATCTTTGGTTTAAGCCCAGGGCAACAGGAAATTGCCACAACCAAAGTATTATCTTCAATTAAGGCTATTGGGCCGTGCTTTAGCTCGCCCCCTGCGTAAGCCTCTGAATGAATATAGGAAATCTCCTTTAATTTAAGCGACCCCTCTAAGGCAATGGCATAATCTACATTGCGCCCAATAAAGAAAATGCTTTTGTAGCCAATGCACTGGGATGCGTATTTTTGTATGTCGTCAATACTCTCTAAAATCTCATTTACCTTATCGGGCAATGCGCCAATTTCTGCCAGCAATCTCTCCTTGCCTTCAATGTCCAATTTCCCTAACTTCACAGCAAAATCCACCGCCAAAATATACAGTAAAATTAGCTGTGCAGAAAACACTTTGGTGGTTGCAACGGCAATTTCTGGCCCTGCAGATGTGTAAATGGTGTGGTCGGCTTCTTTAGCAATGGTCGAGCCTACCACATTAACAATCGCAAGGGTGGAAGCCCCGCGGGCTTTGGCCTCCCTCATTGCGGCTATTGTGTCGGCCGTTTCCCCAGACTGGCTAATCAGAATCACCAAGGTCTTGTCGTCCACAATTGGGTCTTTGTAGCGGAATTCGCTGGCAAGCTCCACTTCCACGCTAACACGGCAAAGACGCTCTATAACGTATTTGCCCACAACACCAGCGTTATAAGCCGAACCGCAAGCAGTTATGACAATCTTGTTAAAGGCTGAAATGTCCAGGCCTTCTATCAAATCGCCCCCCGCTAACGCTGCCTGAATGGTTTCCCTCAACACTTTTGGTTGCTCCATAATTTCTTTCAGCATAAAGTGCGCATATCCGCCTTTTTCTGCGCTGTCTAAACTCCAGCTAATTGTTTCAACGCTCTTTTCCACATGTTCTTTATCCATATTCAAAAATTTAACTTCTTCATTTGTAAGTATAGCAATTTCCTTGTCATCTAAATAGTAAACTTGGTTAGTGTGGGACAAAATGGCAGGCACATCAGAGGCGATAAAGTTGCCCTTTGATGAAATTCCCACAATCAGCGGATTGTCCTTTTTTGTGGCCACCATAATATTCGGCTCATCAAGGCACATGATGCCAAGGGCATATGACCCCTCCAATGCCGCTGTAACCTTAACCACAGTATCAATTAAATCCCCGTCGTAATAATGTTCTGCCAGTTGCGCAATCACCTCGCTATCGGTTTGGGATACAAATTTTATGCCCTTGCCCTCAAGCCACTCCTTTAGCTGTTTGTAATTTTCTATAATACCATTATGTACAATGGCGATTCGGGAGCCGCTTCCCAAATGGGGATGGGAGTTAATGTCAGAGGGTTCGCCATGGGTTGCCCAGCGGGTGTGACCAATGCCCGTATTGCCGCTGATGGGGTTTGTATCCACTTCATTTGCAAGCTCCGCAAGCCTCCCTTTCTTCTTTGTCACTGCGAATTTAGCACCATCATACACAGCAATGCCTGCCGAGTCATATCCCCGATATTCCAATCGCTTTAAGCCTTCAACAATAATGGGTACAGCGTTTTCTCTGCCTGCAAATCCAATAATTCCACACATAAAATCACCTCGAATTTAGTCTATTAAACACTTCGGCATAACCTTCCAACAAATCGCCCAAATCCCGCCGAAAACGGTCTTTGTCCAACCTTTCGCCTGTCGCAATATCCCATAAACGGCACGAATCTGGCGAAATCTCGTCACATAGGATAATTTCATCCTGGTATCTGCCGAACTCCAACTTGAAGTCCGCTAATTCTATGCCAACACTGGCAAAAAAATTCACTAACAGCTGGTTAATTTTTAAGGCTTCATCCGCCATATCTCTAAGCTCCGACTGGTCAGCCAGCCCAAGGGCGGTTATTTGGCTTTCGTTCATTAATGGGTCGCCTAGGGTGTCGCTTTTATAGCTAAACTCTACAACCACATTTTTAAGGCTAGACCCCTCATCCACACCGTATTTTTTGGCAAAACCACCAGCCGACTTATTGCGCACAACAACCTCTACAGGTATAATGTCCGCCTTTTTAACCGACACGGAAGTTTCGCTCACATCCTTAATCAAATGGGTCTTTATCCCATGCTTTTCAAGATGACGAAAAATAATACCCGATATTGCGGCGCACAACGCGCCTTTTCCCACAAACTCCGCCTTCTTGTCGCCATTAAAAGCGGTCACACAGTCTAAAAATTCAATAACAAGGCTGTCATCACAAACACCCTGCCTCACAACCTTAGACTTGCCCTTTAACAAAACCTCACTCATAAAAACCCTCCCAACGAAAAAGACGCTCATCGAACAACAAGCCAGAAACCAAAAAAGCCCTCTGCTCCACCATCCAATGAACACCTTTGTTCAATAATGTTATTATAATCCATAGCCAGAAAAATGTCAACAGGAAATTTGCTCGGAAGTCATCAGGCGTACTTCAGGAAAGGTTTTCCAGAAAAAATTTCATTTACCTATTCCATTTTGCGATTAATTGTTGTATAATAGAGTGGTGGTTAAATTTTTAAACAAGAGAGGAAGATTTCCCATGGCTTTGAAAGATTTTATGAACAAACGCATTTCAGATTTTGCAGTGATGTACATTAAGCTTCACCGTTTTCACTGGTTTGTGGAAGGTCCGCTGTTTTTGCCCATGCACGAGAAGTATGAAGAGCTGTATGACGAAATGACGGGGCTTCTTGACGAGTTTGCTGAGCGTCTGCTTTCTATCGGAGGCACGCCTGCATCCACTATGAAAGAGTATCTAAACCTTGCAGAAATCAAAGAAGAAGGCAACGAAGTGACGCCAAAAGACATTTTTAACACACTAATTAAAGATTACACTTTAATGACAGAAGAGTTGAAAAAAGGCATTGCAATTGCCCAAGGTGAAGATGATGAGTCCTCTGCTGACCTATTCATCGGTACAATCACCACTTTTGAAAAGCATGTTTGGATGTTTAAGCAATCCGTTAAGTAAGGAATGGTAAATCTTGAAAAATGTTAGCCCCTTTAAAAAGGTTTTGTTTAATATTTTGGGGATGATGTGTGTGATAATTGGCGTTGTGAACAGGTTTATACCAGGCTTGCCCACAACGCCTTTTCTCATTCTGGCATCTATGCTTTTTGCCCGTGTAAACCCAAAAATGCAGGCATGGCTTTTACGCAGTAAATTCCTTGGGCCTTATTTGGATAATTATTACAACAAAAGGGGCATGCCCACAGCGTACAAATTGCGCACTTGCGCCTTTATGTGGGCGGGGATGCTGTTTTCTATTACACTAATTCCGTTGATATGGCTTCAGATTCTTGTGCCGACAGTTGGTGTCATCGTCACCATACATATTTTTATGGCAAAAAAACGCCCTCCTGACATTGGGCTTTACGGTCTAAAATATAATTTATTTAGCGTGGCTTTATGCTGGATTTGGCTAGGTATTGGGCTGTTTTTAGCAGACACACGATTTGATTTTATTTTTTTAATCGTAACAGGTAGCATACTTTCTGCGATAATCGTCGTATATGGTATTAGGGAGCATTTAAAAAATGAAAATTAAGGATATAGCACATATTGGATTTTTTACAGCAATTATCGCTGTTTGCGCACAAGTTAGCGTTCCGCTAATAGGCGGCGTACCTTTTACATTACAAACCTTCGCCGTTGCCCTAACAGGCTTGATTTTGGGCTGGAAGAAGGGTGCTATCGCGGTTCTAATCTACATATTAATCGGTGCGGTTGGCGTGCCTGTGTTTGCTCAATTTCGTAGTGGATTAAGCGTTCTATTTGGGCCAACAGGCGGGTTTATACTAGCGTTTCCCATTTTAGCCATTGCGGCGGGATTTGCAGGGAGAAAAAACAGCCCCATTATGTGGGGTGCTGTAATTACCGCGGCTACTGGGTTTATGTTGTTCCTTGGCGGCGTGTTTTTCGCCATCTACCAAGAAGTGACTGTGGGTCAAGCTTTAACCGTTACTGTTTCACCATTTATAATCTCGTCGCTAATCCAAATAGGGTTGGTTGTGGCAGTGGGTAGGGTTTTGCGCCATGCCATTATTAAAAGCGGTATTTCCATTTAATGCAAATTATAAATAACTATTGTAATTCGACAAAAGATGTGATATAATTTGAAAATATTCTTAGGAGGTGCGTTATGAGCCAATTTCCTAACCAACCACCGCCATATACTCCCCCACCCCACTATTACAGCAAGCCGCCTGGGGATGGCATGGCGACAGCCGCTCTTGTGCTGGGAATTATTGCCATTGCAATTTTCCCATTTAATCCAATTCCGTTTTTAGAAGTGATTATTGGCGGCATTGGCATAGGCTTGGCTGTTTCTGCAAAAAGCCAAGGTAATTCTAGCGGAAAAGTTACTGGCGGACTTATATGTTCCATCATCGGAATGGTGTTGGGTGGTCTGTTTTGGGTTGCCTGTTTCGCCTGTGCTTGCGCGCCTTTTTGCGCAATACCTTTCCTGTAGTCAGCAATATAATTTACATATTTTAAGGAGGTTTTTGTATGAGCCAATTTCCAGACCAACAAAACGGCGCAACGCCACCACCTTTCGGGCATGGTCCGCCACCAGGGGATGACAAGGCAACTTTAGCCCTTGTTTTCGGTATTCTTGCCATAGCGCTAAGCCCACTTTGGGCAATCGGCATGTTTATCTTCAGAAAGCAAGCCCTTGAAATGGGATACACTGGAAGCAAAGCGCAAATCGGCTTCATCTTGTCCATTGTAAGCATCGCGATTTGGGGTCTTGCTTTCGTGTCTTGTGTTGCGTGCATTGGCTGCGGCACTCTCCTCAGCCTCTAATGCTTTGCGGTTTAAAATTTTGCAGGGGCGGTTCCTTCGCCCTTGCAAATTAATTTGTTAAAATTTAGGAGGAATAGTAATGAGTCAGTTTCCTGGGCAACAGCCCACTTTTTCAACACCAACCAAACAACCTGGTGATGGGCTGGCAACAGCATCACTCATTTTAGGTATCATCGGTTTTGTGACCTTTCTTGTGTGGGGCGGCATCCCATTTGGTATCACTGGTATAATTCTTGCCTTGGTTGCCCGCGGTAAAGGCTTCAAAGGCGGCAAATTAACCGCTGGGCTTATTTTCTCAATCGTTGGTTTGGTGTTCTCTCTAGGTTGGTTGGTTGCATGTATTGCTTGCTTCGCTATCATTATGGAAGAAATCAACTTTAACGACCCGCTATGGTTTGACCGCATGATTGATGAAATCCTTTTTGAGATGGGTTTGTAATCCATGTTCCCATCATTTGAAATTCTTGGCAGAGAATTCCCTATGTATCAAGTCATGGGCATTATCGCTTTGTTTGTGGCGGCAATAGTCGCCAACACGCGGGCTAAACGCTATAATATGGACTTTAATGACTTGTTAATGGGCATTGTTATTCTCGGTGCAGGTTTGCTTGTGGGGGGCGTTTTTGTATACGCCCTCGTGCAACTCCCTTGGGTGCTAGAAAACAGCCATTTGTTCAGCCAACATCCCTTGCTATTTTTGCGGCGGGTTTTTGGCGGCATGGTTTTTTATGGCGGG
>WQSI01000086.1 GCA_009787945.1 Defluviitaleaceae bacterium | reverse complement strand
CTTCTCGTCATATAATTTCCGCTGGATAGCTCTGGAATTAGGCGGCGGCGACCCCATATGGTTTCTGCATAACCTTCCAGTTTGGCTCGTCGCACAGCGTAATCCATATATTTCTTGACTTTTGGGTATCTTTCAAAATAATTATTAATAAATCCGTCCGCTTCTTTAACGGACACGCCAATGTCCTCTGCTAGACTAAAAGCCGAAATACCATAAACGATACCAAAATTGATAGCTTTTGCGTAGCCCCTGGTTTGGTCATCAACCTCCTCTAGGGGGATTTGGAAGGCACGGGCAGCCGTAATGCGGTGAATGTCTTGATTTTGGGCAAAAGCTTCCAAGAAAGTTTCGTCGCCAGACAGCTCCGCCAGAATACGCAGTTCGATTTGGCTATAATCGGCATCAACAAGGGTAAAACCATCGCTGGCTATAAATGCGCGGCGCAATTCCCGACCTAAATCTGTCCTAACTGGTATATTTTGTAAATTAGGCTCGGCAGAAGATAAGCGTCCTGTTGAGGTTAAAGCTTGGTTAAAAGTAGTATGAATTTTTCCAGTTTTTGGATTTATAGCAGACAGCAAACCGTCAGCATAAGTAGAGCGAAGCTTGGCAAAACTGCGGTATTCTAAGATTTTGTCAGCAATAGGCTCTGTTTTGGCAAGTTTTTGCAGCACATCCACATTAGTGGAATAGCCTGTTTTGGTCTTTTTGCCGCCTTTTAGCCCCATGTCCTCAAAAAGCACCTTAGCAAGCTGTTTTGGGGAATTTATATTAAACTCCTGCCCTGCCAAATTGTAAATTTCGGCGGTCAGGCGGTCGATTTCGATTGTTAGCTTCGCTCCATATTCGGTGATAAAGCCCGCATCTATGGCAATGCCGTGATGTTCCATGTCTGCCAAAACGCCTAATAACGGCATTTCCACCTCATGGAACAGCTTGGTCATTTCTTGCTCTTCCAAATGCTTGACCATGATGGGGCAGGCGCGTGAAATGGCAGAAACATGGGCAAAAGCAGACTGCGCCAGGCTTTCAGAGCTGTCCTTGGGAGCATCTAACAGTGAAAGTTGCCCGTCCGCTTTTTCCCCAGAATCCAGGGTTTCCCCTAGGTATTGCAGGGACAAGTCCCCCACCCCATCGCCATCTTTCAAATTGCCCAAAAGATAGCCGCCCAGAAGCAAGTCAAATGCAACATTTTTAAGGTTTATATCCATTTGGCGTAGCAGGCGCATATCTTTTTTTACATCAAAACCGACCTTTGGTGTGTCACTCTCAAAAAATGCTGTAAAGTCAAGGCTTGGTGGCGCAAAGGCTATGTCCTCCCCTTTGCCAACGCCTAACCCCTGCATTTTGCCCCCTTCCCATAAAATGTAAAAGGCTATGGGGTCTGTGGTTTCGTAAAATTCTGAAAACTCCTGCTGGTTTTGGAATATTTTGCCAGAAATAGTAGAGATTGCAGGGCTATCTGCCGCCCCGCTAAACTTATCACCAAATTTCTTTAAAACGCTTTTGATTTCCAACCGTCTAAGCTCGTTAAAAGCCTCTTCTGTGAACATTTCGCCCAAGACAAGCTCATCTGGCTCCACACCCACCCCAGCGTCAGTAATAATTGTTGCAAGCTCTTTTGACAGGCGGGCAAGGTCTGCAAATTCCCGCAAATTTTCCGCCGCCTTCTTGGGTTTTATGGCGGCAGGGTTGGCGGTTACGGCATCAATAGCGGCTTCTATGTTTTTATAGTCTTGAATAATTTTCAGCGCGGTCTTTTCACCAATGCTGGCAACACCAGGGATATTGTCGCTGGCATCCCCCATTAACGCCTTCATGTCAATATATTCTGTGGGGGTTATGCCCATTTGCGCCACAAAGTCCGCCGCAAAATAATCCTCGGTGGTGGTAACGCCTCCGCGAGTTTTAGGTATTCGTATTTTTATGCGGTCTGTGGCAATTTGCAAAAGGTCGCGGTCGCCTGTAACAATAGTCGTCAAAAAGCCTGTGTTTTCGGCATTTACCGCCAGTGTTGCCATTACGTCATCCGCCTCATAACCTTCCAAGGACACGACACGAATGTTCATCAAGCCTAACAGTTCCTTTAAAATCGGTATTTGTGTCCGTAAATCATCTGGAAATGACTTGCGGGTGGCTTTATAGTCTGCAAAGCGTTTGTGGCGAAAGGTTGGGGCTGGCAAATCAAAAACAACTGCCCCGTAGTCTGGCAACTCCTCATCCAGCAGTTTAAAATATATATTAAGAAAGCCCAAAATTGCGTTTGTTGGCACACCTGCCTTGTTGCTCATGGCGGGCAGGGCGTAAAAAGCGCGGTTTATAAGGGACATTCCATCAAGAAGCATCAATTTTTTCATTGGTATCTCCGTTTTTTACATCATTTTTGTACATTCTAACACAACGCAAAGAAAAAGTCAATTTAATAAATTCTTCTTGCACATTTTTTTTGTATATGTTACACTTATATTAAGACGAAAGAAAAATCTGACAAGAGGTGATAGTATCAAAAGTTTTGAGCAACTTTTTGACATGGCAAGAGGCAAGGAAAACGCCGCTGTTGCAGTTGCGGTTGCAGCCGCCCCTTATGTAATGTCCGCCGCCTTAGAGGCAACAAAAATGGGCATTGCAACCATGATTTTGGTGGGCGACGAGGCAAAGATGAAAAACATCGCAAAAGATTTAGACATGGACTTGTCTAAATTTAAAATCGTGGACGAGCCTGACCCATTGCTTGCTTGCAAAAAGGCGGTTTCCATGGTTTCTTCTGGTGAGGCTAGTTCGCTGATGAAAGGCGACATTGATACGTCTACGGTTATGCGTGCTGCCCTTGATAAAGAAACAGGTTTGCGGGCAGGCAAAAAATTAAGCCACATTGCCGCCTTTGAAACGCCAAATTACCATAAAATGCTGTTTGCGACTGATTGCGCTATCAATATAGCTCCTGATTTTGATACTCATGTGGACATTATTGAAAACGCCGTTGCCGCATTACAAAATCTAGGTATCGAAAAGCCTAAGGTTGCGCTGATGGCAGCCAAAGAAGTTGTGGACGACAAAATGCCTGTTACCCAAGAATGGGGCAAAATGGTGGAGTTGCATAAGTCTGGCGAGCGGATGAAGGGCTGCATTGTAGATGGCCCTCTCGCCCTTGACAATGCCGTGTCGGAAGATGCCTGCCGCATTAAAGGCATCAACAGCCCAGTGGGAGCTGATGCTGACATTTTGGTTGCGCCAACCATCGAGGCGGGCAACATCCTTTACAAATGCCTGTCATTTATTACCAAAGCCAAAAATGGCGGTGTTGTACTTGGAGCGAAAAGACCTATAGTTCTTACTTCCAGGGCAGACACTGCCGAAAGCAAGCTGATTTCCATTGCGTTATCTGTTTTATTCTAAGAACCCGCAGTCAATAAGCTGATGCACGGCTTTACGCACTGCTTTCACGCCATTTCTGCGAAGCTAAAACCTTACGCACCTTTGGGTGCGCTGCGGCTTTACCTTCTTGAAATGCCATAAAATCAGCACGCAAATCCGCACATCCCATTATTGACCGCTGGTTCTAAATATCTTTTTTAAGGAGTTGCAGATGAAAATTTTAATTGTTAATCCAGGTTCTACATCAACTAAGATGGGGCTGTATGATGGCGAAAAGCCAGTTTTTGAAACCACCTTGCGTCACCAAACAGAGGAATTAAAGCCTTTTGAGCGTGTGGGTGACCAGTATGACTTCCGAAAGAGCATCATCCTCGAGGAATTAAAAGAAAAAAACGTACGTCTGGATGAATTGGCGGGTGTTGTTGGCATGGGCGGGCTTTTGGCTCCTCTTGCTGGCGGTACATACACAGTTAATGACGTAATGTCAGACGATTTGCGCAGTGGCAAGTATGGGGAACATGCTTCTAATCTCGGTGGGCTTATTGCCCGCGCATTAGCTGACGAAGTTGGTATTCCCTCATTCATTGTTGACCCTGTGGTTGTTGACGAAATGGAGGATGTGTACCGTTTTAGCGGACATCCAGAAATCACCAGAAAATCCATCTTTCACGCGCTTAACCAAAAGGCGATTGCTCGAAAATATTGCGCAGAGCATGGCAAAAAATATGATGAAGTTAATTTGATTGTTGCCCACATGGGAGGCGGAATTTCTGTGTCCTTCCACAAAAAGGGGCGTGCTGTAGACACTAACAACGCCCTTGACGGTTGCGGACCTTTTACTCCAGAGCGCAGCGGCGGTTTGCCTGCTGGCGACCTGGCAGCCCTTTGCTTCAGTGGCAAATACACCCATGCACAGATTAAAAAAATGATTACTGGCGGCGGTGGCGTTTCAGCCTACATCGGAACAAATAGCATGATAGACTTGGAAAAGCGTGCAGAAACCGAGGCTGATATGAAATTGCTTTTAGAAGCCCTCGCCACCCAAGTTGCTAAGGAAATTGGCGGTTTGTCCGCATCTGCTTGCGGTGAGCTTGACGCAATTTTGCTAACAGGCGGCATCGCCTACGGCAAGCCAATTGTTGCCGAAATAACCCGCAGAGTGGGCTTTATTGCCCCTGTACATGCATATCCTGGAGAAGATGAGCTTTTGGCTCTCTCCCAAGGGGCTTTGCGTGTGCTTAAAGGTGAGGAAGAAGCCAAGGTTTACCAAGGTAAACCCATCTTTGGCGTGTAAAAACGGAGGAATAGCATGAAAAGCTGGTTAGCCGACAAGAGTAAGTTAAAAACCTTGATAATTATAACAAGTGCGCTTTTGTTGGCAACCTTAGGTCTTGGTATCTATCTTTTCCTGTCTTTCTTTGGAGGTATAATTAGGGGTGTAACTCCCCTAGAAAGCGGCGAAATTATCACCATTGAGAGGGGTGGCAACTTTCATATTTACTTTGAAGATACAGCACCCCCTCCCCATGGTATGTTTCATATATTTACATTTACCAATACCTCCACTGGCGAGGTCATTCGCAACCAACCAAGGGGCGAAAATTGGTTTGTAAGATACAATATCGGCAACAGGCAAGGTGAGCGCATTGCCACTGTAGAATTGCCAGCTGGTCAATATATTCTGGAATTTGCTCCTTTGCAAAGTAGTGGAATTTTTACCAATGGATTAGACATTATGCAACATATGGTTGCCCTGTTGCTATTGGGTTTCACAACACTTTTGCTACTAGGTTTGGTTGTTTGGCTGGTCATGCTGTCAGTATGGTTGTTTAAAATAAGGGTATAGTCATCAACGAAAGGAGCAAGATTATGAGATTTGTATTTGGCATTATCTGGATTTTGGTAGGTATTATCTTGATGCAAATTTTTGTATCCGAAAACGTCATGTATGCCTTTGCTAGTTTTATTGATGCCCCCTCTATAATGATGATTGGCTTGGCAATTGGCGGCATAACCATTGCTACTGGACAAAGCAAAACCCTGCTTGCTGGCATCAAAGCCGTTTTTAACAAAAATAGCAATTTGCCGCAAGAAAAGGTTGCGGAAGTTGTAAAATTATTTAAATTGCTAAGTCGCACCACTTGGGCGGCGGGTGCTGTGCTGTTTTTAATTGCAATGCACGGCACATTAAGGATGACAGGCACAGGATACGAATTTTTAGAGCTTAACCTTGGTTTTTTAGGTGTTTATTACGCCGTCATTTTAAATTTGATTTTCTTCATCCCCGCTATTGCAATTTTGCAAAAGCATTAACTTATAAGGTATTAAATAATTTTATATATAATAATTGGAGGGTTCTATTATGGACAAATTTGGCTACATGGAAAAGTACGACTTTGAGCAATTGAGCTTTTTTCAGCACAAAGCAACAGGTTTGAAGGCAATCACTGCAATTCACAACACTGTTCTTGGTCCATCTTTGGGCGGTACTCGCTTTTGGGTTTATGATGATGAAGAAGCGGCAATTGAGGACGCTTTGCGCCTTGCCCGCGGCATGACTTACAAGTCTGCACTGGCTGGCTTGCCACTTGGCGGCGGCAAATCTGTTATCATCGGTGATGCTACCATTCTTCGCAAAGACCCCGTAAAGCGCGAGGCTTTTTGGCGTGCTTTCGGCCGTTATATCGAAGGGCTAAATGGCCGTTACATCACCGCAGAAGATGTGGGCACAACCACCCAAGACATGGTTTATGTAAACATGGAAACCAACAATGTTGTAGGTTTGCCTGGACGCTCTGGCGACCCAAGCCCATACACTGCCCGCGGCGTATTCAAGTCTGTTTTGGCTTGCGCAAAGCATGTTTATGGCTCTGATGACATTGCTGGCAAAACCGTTGCCGTCCAAGGCCTTGGAAACGTAGGTTATCACCTTTGCAAAAATCTACATGACGCAGGTGCAAAGCTTATTGTTACTGACATTAACCAGGCTAGCATCGACCGCGTTGTAAGTGAGTTTGGCGCGACAGCTGTTGCTCCTGATGAAATTTATGGTGTGGAATGTGATATTTACGCCCCATGCGCCCTTGGTGCAACTGTAAATGACGATACCATCCCTCAATTCAAATGCAAAATCGTTTGCGGCGGCGCAAACAACATTTTGAAAGACGCGCCAAAGCACGGCAAAGCCTTAGAGGACCGCGGCATTGTTTACGCACCTGACTATCTTGCCAACGCTGGCGGCGTTATCAATGTTTCTTACGAAATCCGCGAAGGCGGCTACAATGAAGAAGCTTCCCTTCGTGACATTGACTATATTTACAATAGAATGTTGGAAATCCTTACCATTTCTAAGGAAACTGGACGCTTGACCTATGAAGTAGCTGACAAAATGGCAGAGGACCGCGTTGATGCTATGCGTAATATTAAATCTATTATGACTAGCAACAAAAACTAATGACAACTGTAATCACAGGTTTTTACGGCAGTGGAAAAACAGAGTTTGCCCTCAACCTCGCCCTTCAAAAAGGCGAGGGGGCAACCCTTGTTGACTTAGATGTGATAAACCCCTATTTCCGCTCCAGAGAACGAATTGCGGAACTTAACAGCCGCGGCATAGCCGTCGAAAGTGACCATTTGGATAATAACACAGGGTACGATTTGCCTGCTGTCAGCTTTGCATTTCTCTCCAAAGTTCGTAATGGTGAAAATGTCATAATTGACCTTGGCGGAGGGGATTCTGGTGCGCGCCTTTTAGCATATTGCCATGAGGCAGTTTTGGGTGTGCCTCACGATTTTTTGTGTGTTCTTAATCCCTTTCGGCAGGATACGGATACCGTGGACAAAATGCAGAGTTTTATTGCGTCTGTCAACGCTGTCAGCCCGCTGAAAGTGACAGGGGTTG
>WQSI01000085.1 GCA_009787945.1 Defluviitaleaceae bacterium | reverse complement strand
CATTTTCGGCAATAGCGTTAATAACGCGGGCAAAGCTTGCCATTGGCGATTTAAAGCTACCAAGAAGTTTAGCAAGAAGCTCTTCGCGCCCTGGAATACTAGCAATTTCAGCCACACCTTTAGCGTCATACAAGGTGCTTTCGATGATGCCTGCTTTAAATTCAAGCACAGGCATGGCTTTAAGCTCTTTGTTGATAACGCGGGCGGCGGCTGTTGGGTCGTCATAAGACACAGCAAGGGTTGTAGGGCCAGTTAGATGAGGGGCGATTTCAGCAAAATCTGTACCTTCTACTGCAAAGCGCACCATGGTGTTTTTGTAGACCTTATAGTCTACGCCAGCCTCACGCAATTTTTTGCGCAAAATGGTGTCTTGCTCTACTGTTAAGCCGCGGGCGTTAATCAAAACAACCGAGCTGGCTCTGCCTAACTTATCCTTAATTTCAGATACAACAGCTTCCTTTTTAGCGTTTTTTGGCATTTGTTTCACCTCGATTCTTTTTAGGGTGTCGGGGCATATAAAAACCCCTTTCTACCAAGAGTAGCGCAAAAAGGGGATAAAGTCCAATTTACGCCTCGGCGGGGTTTATGCTTGCGCTACCCGCTGTCTATGGCACTGGAACATCTTAACACATTTTATAACCATTGTCAAGCATTTTTTTGCAAAAAATCAACAATGATTTTTTCAGTAGCTTTTTAGAGAGTTTTGTGTTATAATGCTAAAGGTGGATGTTACCGCCTTCTGAGGTCTATATTTTGGGCATATTGCTGTAGGGCATATTCTTCACGAAAGCCGAGGACGCGGGGTACATAGGTCTGGGTTTCTGCGAAGGGCGGGATGCCGCCATGTTGTTGAACCCTTGGCCAGCCTGCGTTATAGGCGGCGAGGGCAAGCTCCACATCTCCGCTGAAACGGTCAAGAAGGCTACGAAGGTAGGCTGTGCCAGCGTTTACGTTCTGGGTGATGTCAAAAGGGTCTGTAACCCCTAAATTGCGGGCTGTGGCAGGCATTAGCTGCATAAGACCCTGGGCCCCTGCGTGGGAAACCGCTAAGGGATTGCCGCTAGACTCTGCCCGAATTACAGCGCGAATTAGGTTGGCATCAACACCGTGTTGGATGGATGCAGCTGTGACAGCAGCGTCAATTGCAGGGTTAAAGTTGGTGTTTGGCACGCCTAGGCTGATGGAATTAAGAGGATTAGCCACTTGAAGGGCTTCCTCAAAGCTTACCTGCTCTGCCCTGCTGGTTTCGGCAGGTCGGGAAGAGGAAATGTTCCGCATATCCCGCGCGTTATTGGTTCTGTCAAGCCGTTGGTTTATTGCAGAATCTATTCTATTCCGCATCATGTGGCTGATGGCGGAGGAGTTAAAACCATTCATAAAAGTCACCTCTAACAAAAAATTATATCATACTTTGGAGAAAAAAGCAAGGAGAAGTTGAAAAATGATGGATGCTAGGTCTTTGAAAGTTTTGGAATTTGATAAAGTTGTGGAAAGGCTTGAAGGGCGGGCGATTTCCCCTGCTGGTAAGGCTTTGTGTCAAGGGCTTGCCCCTATGAAAGCCTTACAGGATATAGAGCTTGCCTTGGCAGAAACCGAGGAAGCAATGGAATTTTCCATGAAAGCGGGAAGGTTGCCCCTTGGAGGCATAAAAGACATTGCCCCAAGCCTGAAAAGGGCGGGATTTGGCGGGATGCTGAATACAGAGGAGCTATTTCACATTGGCGAATTTATTTATGTGTGCAAGAAGGTGCAGAATTACGCCAAGTCAGTGGAGCGCAGGGAATATTTAGACTTGCTCGACCCGCAGTTTGAACGGGTGGAAATTCCTGACAAATTGGAAAAGGACATAACCCGCAGTATCACAAATGAAAAAGAGGTGTCAGACGATGCATCCGCCGCATTATCTGGCATTAGGCGGGGGATTAAGCTATCCCATGGCAAGATTAATGAGGCTCTGCAGTCTGTAATCCATTCTTCTGCCTATAAAAATATGTTGCAGGATGCAGTTGTTACCATTCGCGGCGGGCGTTTTTGCGTGCCTATCAAACAGGAATATAAAGGAAGCTTCCCTGGCATGATACACGACATGTCGGGCAGTGGGGCAACGGTTTTCATGGAGCCTATGAGCGTTGTTGCCCTAAACAACAAAATTAAGGAGTTGCAGGCGGAGGAGAAAGAAGAAATTGACCGTATTTTGGCGGCTTTGACGGTGCAAGTTGCAGAAAATTCGCCTATGTTAGAGGTTAACCTTGAAACCCTAACCTATCTGGACTTTATTTTTGCAAAGTCTGCCCTTGCCCTTGACATGCAAGCTACAAAACCCGAATTTAATGACTTTGGCGTGGTTAATATTAGCAAAGGTCGTCATCCTTTGCTAAATGTTGAAAAGGTTGTTCCTATGGACATTCGCTTGGGTGAAGATTTTACCGCACTTCTAATTACAGGCCCTAACACAGGGGGCAAAACCGTTGCCTTAAAGACTTTGGGGCTGTTTTCTCTAATGGGCATGGCGGGGCTGTTTATCCCTGCGGACTTTGGCTCTCGTTTGTCTATTTTTGACAATATTTTTGCGGATATTGGGGATGAACAAAGCATTGAGCAGAGTTTGTCAACATTTTCTGCTCATATGACCAACATTGTGCGCATTTTGGGGCTTTGCACCTTTGACAGCCTTGTTTTGTTTGACGAGCTAGGAAGCGGAACAGACCCTGTGGAAGGCTCTGCCCTTGCTATTTCCATTATACAAAACCTTATGGGGCGGGGGATAAAGTGCGCCGTTACCACCCATTACAGCCAGCTGAAAATTTTTGCCCTGTCCACAGATGGGGTGGAAAATGGGGCGGTTGAGTTTAATGTGGAAACCCTTGCCCCCACCTATAGGTTGCTGATTGGTGTTCCTGGTAAGTCTAATGCCTTTGCCATAGCGGGCAGGCTAGGGCTTTCTGACGATATAATTAGCCAAGCTAAGGAGTTACTGACAAGTGACGACATTCGTTTTGAAGATGTGATAACGGACCTAGAAATCAGCAAAAAAGCTGTGGAAGAACAGGAAGAACGGGCGGCAGTTTTGCGGCGGGAAGCCCAGAAAATGTCAGATGACCTGGAAGCGCAAAAGCGCAATGTGCAGCAAAACCGTGAGAAAATCTTAAATGAAGCTAGGTTGGAAGCCCGTGCCTTGCTCTCATCTGCCAAAGATGAGGCAGACGGCATCATTAAAGAAATGCGCAAAATCCAGGCTTCTAGCGGCAGTTTTGTTAAGGCAGAGGAAAGCCGCAAGAAGATAAAAAATAAAATGGATGACATGGTGGTGGAATTTGACGGCACGGCTTTGGCGAAGGGCAGACTGCTTCCTATCGACCGCCCTCTTGTAGCGGGGGATGCTGTGTTTATCAACAGTTTAGGGCAACGGGGGCAAGTTGTGTCTGTTGAGAAAAACCAAGCCAAGGTGCTTTTTGGCTCTATGGAAATGAAGGTGAAGTTGTCAGATTTGTCCTTGGAGGATGCGCCCCAAACCTCTGCCCCCCTAAAGCCTGTAAGCCAAACCTTTGCCCACACATCAAAGGCAATGTATGTTTCGCCTAGCATCAGCTTGCGGGGCATGTTGGTTGAAGAGGCGTTGGAAGAGCTGTCCAAATACCTTGATGACGCGTTTTTGGCAAGTATTGGCAAGGTGGAAATAATCCATGGCAAGGGCACTGGCACTCTTCGTTCTGCTGTGCAAAAATATTTAAAAAGTCACCCCCATGTGAAATCTTACCGCCTTGGGGAATTTGGTGAGGGTGACAGTGGCATAACCATTGCTGAATTAAAATAGGTGGGAAGAGATGACTAATTTAGAAAAATATGTAAAAATAATTGTTGAGGTTGGCATAAATATCCAAAAGGGGCAGAAGCTGTTAGTGCGTTGCCCTGTAAAATCTGCCGATTTTGCCCATTTGGTCATGGCACAGGCGTACCAGGCAGGGGCGGATGATGTGGTTATTGAATGGAGCGACCCCGAAGGGTCAAGAATAAGCTATCTTCACGCTCCTGACAGCAATTTTGAAAGTGCCGCCCAGTGGCAAAAGGACAGAGTGGAACATTTCGCATCTGAAGGTTACAATTTGCTGACCATATCCGCTGCCGACCCTGAAATTTTTAGAGGGGTTGACCTGGAGCGACTTTCTAAACATAATGATGTTCTTGCCAGCGTTTATAAGCCTTTAAAGGCGAAAGTAAGCAGTTATGAAATCCAATGGTGTTATGTTTGTTTGCCTACGCCTGCTTGGGCGAAGATGGTGTTCCCTAATGCCTGTGAGGATAAGGCTTTGGAGTTGCTATGGGATGCTATTTTTGCCGCTGTGAGGATTGGTGATGGTTGCCCTGTTGAAAATTGGCGCGGGCATATTGAGGATTTGCAACAAAGGGTGGGGGAGCTAAATAGGTTTAATTTCAAACACCTGCGCTTTAAAAACGGCCTTGGCACGGACTTGGAGGTTCATTTGCCAGAGGGTCATATTTGGCGAGCCAGCGGCGAACCTGCAGGAACAGGGGTTGTAAACGCCCCCAACATCCCTACGGAAGAAATTTTTACAGCCCCTTCCAAATATGGCACAAAGGGGGTGGTTTACGCCACAAAGCCCCTCCAGTGGTCTGGAAATGTTGTGGAAGATTTTTGGCTTCGCTTTGAAGGGGGCAAGGTGGTGGACTATGACGCTAAAACGGGTAAGGATGTCCTTGCTAAGTTGTTAAGCTCTTATGAAAACGCGGATTATCTTGGTGAAGTTGCCCTTGTGCCTATAAACAGCCCATTGGCGCAGCTAGGTTTGACTTGGTATCACACCCTTTTTGATGAAAATTCTGCTTGCCATTTGGGGCTGGGCAATGCATCCGTGACTTGCAATAAAAACAAAACAACCCCAGAAATCAACCAAGCAGGGGGAAGCCAAGAGATAACCATAGGCTCTGATTGTTTGGAAGTTATTGGGGTTTGTGGAGATGGTGGGGAAGTTGTTATTCTAAAAGATGGGAATTTTGTTCCTTTTGCCTAGTTTATGCATCATAACCCGTATCCCGCATCATAACCCGTCACCCCGCACTTGATGCGGGGTCTTGTCAGTCGTCAATAGCCCCATACTGTAGAGATTTGTTAGTGCTGATGGGGTCCCGCGTCGAGCGCGGGATGACGTGCTGTTGATAATCCGTTGTCATTTCAATGGGCTTGTCCCCTAACCCCATCAGCAAAATCTCTTAAAAACCCAAGCCAACGGTCAACCATTTCTGTAATGGTTACGCCATAGACATCCTCAAAATAGTGTATATCAAAATGAACCCGTGCATAGTTCTCATGCCCGTATGTTTCCATTAGCCACATGACGAAGGAATGAGAAGTGACGTATGATGAAAGATAGGGAGAAATTTCATCTCCAAACAGTGGGGCTACAGACATGGCTTCAGGGTTTGGCAGGGTTTCGTGTCGGTAAATTACTTGATATGCTCTATGGTGTGCAATGCTCATGGGGTCAAAACCGATAATAAAATTTTCTATAAAATGGTCTGCAGCATAATGGGTGCCATAAATTATATATAGATTTTCTCTAAGTCCATTCACAGCATTTTCATCTTCAAGTGGGGCTGTTAAAAGTTCATAATAAAATCCGAAACCGCCGCGGTGATGGTCGTAAATGTGGTGTAGGTATTCTAAAGCCTCAGCCAAGCCTTGAGAAAACGAAGGGTGGCTTAAACTTCCGAAAACCTGAACCTCCAAAGCGTGGGTAATTTCGTGAACAATTACAAAAAACGGGGCAATATCACGTCTGCCAAGATTAAAAATCCTCACTAAATCCCGCCCAATATCTCCTCCTACTCCATAATGAAGAGGGTGAGGATTATAAAAAAACTGAAACCTGTGAATCGGCACAAATTCAAAATCAAAAAACTGAGAATACCAATTGTAAACAAATTCTATTCCGTCCTCTGAATATTCTACATACAAAACAATTGTTTCAATATCTAAATGTTGACTAAAATCATCAAAGATGAAGTGGTAATTTGCAAGGTCTGTTGATTTGCGGATGCTATAAGCACCGCCGCTGTCCAAAGTAAACAAAACATACTCAAAGCCGCTAAGTTGTTCGCCACCAGAGAAATCAGCAAAATAGGCTGAAAGTTTTTCGTGAGCATCGTCATCGCCCGCCACAAGCAGATTTATTATTTCATCAAAAGCTTGAGTGTTAATTAAATGGCGCACGAAATGATAAGCGGCATCTATACCTTGCGCTTGTTCTTGGGTGCCCCAATTACTTGGCATCAAAAGCAAATCGCCAAAATTTTGCGGTATGTAGATTATGTCTGACGGCTCAAACAAGCCTAAATTGCTAAGGGCGACAACCTCCATCCCTGCAGAAAGCCACATGGGTATCCTTCCAGAAGTCCAAATGTGGACGAGCCAACCTTTGGTATTTGCGTTTTCATGGTTAAATACGGTATTCATGCCCCTAATGCCGAAGTTGTTTTCGTCACTTGTTAAGGAGAATTGAAAGGGCGGAGTTCCAATGCTTGCAAAGCTTGATATTTCTTGAATTAACTTTTCATTGACTTCCACAAAATCTACACCTAAGTCAAAATTGTCCTCCATTAAAAAATATGTGCGTCCGCTTATTTCGGCATAATAGAGAAGCCCTTGCGCTTGTCGGATTGCGTCTGTAGGGTTGAATGAAATTGTGTGGAGGTTTTGGGGTTCATTGCCTTGGTTGTTTTCTTCATGTTGTTCGTTTGATGCTGAATGACTTTCCTCTTCATACGCTCCAGAATTGCAAGCGGAGCAAGCGGATAATATGAAAGCTGCTCCTATTATTAGTAAAAAACCTGCGAAGTTAGTTATTTTTGTCATAATTCCCCTCCTAAAATATTAATGAGCTGCGCCGATTAGTTGGTTAATGTCGGTTATGCCGTAGTTTTCCATATATGCCGTTATGCCATCCAACACATTAATTGTAGCTTTCGGGTTGGTGAAGTTTGCCGTTCCCACTGCGATTGCTGTTGCTCCTGCCAGGATAAACTCTATTGCGTCATCCCCTGTCATTATGCCACCCATGCCAATTATTGGGATTTTTACGGCTTTGTGGACTTGGTAGACACAGCGCAGGGCAACAGGCTTGATGGCAGGACCTGACAACCCCCCCATTGTGTTGCCAAGGACGGGCTTTCTGGTGTGTATGTCGATTTTCATGCCCAAAAGCGTGTTGATGAGGGATAGGGCATCTGACCCTGCCGCTTCTGCCGCTTTGGCAATTTCCGCTATATTTGTAACATTGGGGCTTAACTTGGTGATAATGGGCAAATTGGTTGCCTTTTTTATTTTGGTGACGATTTCTTCTGTGGCACGGGGGTCTTGGGCGAAGGCAACGCCCCCCTCTTTTACATTGGGGCAGGATACATTTACCTCTAGCATATCAACCCCGCCACATTGGGTTAGCTT
>WQSI01000084.1 GCA_009787945.1 Defluviitaleaceae bacterium | reverse complement strand
ATTTGCAGGTTGTGATGAACACGGTAGATTTTGGGATGAACCCCCAAGCCGCTTTGGACGCCCCCCGCTGGCAATGGATGGAAGGCAAAAACTTCACCCTTGAGCAGGATTTTCCTGTTCATATTGCCCAGCAGTTGGCAAGGCGTGGTCATAATATCTCCACTCCGCTGGATTCTGGCAGTTTTGGGCGTGGGCAAATCATCTGGAAGGACAAAAATGGCGTGCTTATCGGGGGCTGTGAGCCACGTTGCGACTCTTCAATTGCTTCTTACTAAAACTTATGAAATTTGTTAAAATTCGCTTGCATTTTTCTGCGGGTTCTGTTATAATGTCGGGTAGGCTTGTTTTAGATAAACAGAACGTAAATTTAGAGGAGGTGTTTCAAAATGGCGAAAAGATGTGATATTTCGGGCAAAGGCGTTATGGTTGGCAACCAAATTAGCATGACCAGAAGCCGCGTTTCCCGTCGTGCAAAGCGCACGTTTAAGCCAAACCTAACAAAGGTGCGGATTATGGACGCTAACGGTTCAATTTCAACTATGAAAATTTGTGTTAAGGAATTGCGCAGTTTGAAAAAGTCCAAGCAATATACAAGGGTGATTTAGTTTGATTAAAGTTTTGAGCATCTTTGGCACGCGCCCAGAAGCCATAAAAATGGCACCTTTGGTGCGGTTGCTTGCAAACTCGCCCCATGTGCAGTCTACCGTGTGCGTTACGGCGCAACACCGTGATATGCTTGATAGCGTGTTAGAAATTTTTGCCATTAAACCTGATTTTGATTTAGATATAATGACAGCAGGGCAAAATTTGGCAGAAATTACCACCAAGGCATTAAACGGCTTGATGAATGTGATAAGTCGCTGTGAGCCTGACCTTGTTTTGGTCCATGGCGACACCACAACCACCATGGCGGCAAGCCTTGCGGCGTTTTACAGCAAGGTGTCCCTTGGGCATGTTGAGGCGGGGCTTCGCACAAATGACAAATATGCCCCCTTCCCAGAAGAGGTAAACCGCAGAATTGCGGGAGTTGTGGCAGATTTGCATTTTGCGCCAACCAACGATGCCAAGGCAAATTTGTTAGCAGAAAACGTGCCGCCAGACCGCATTTTTGTCACAGGCAACACGGCAATTGATGCCATGGACGGAATGGTTTCAAAGGGTCATGTTTTCAAAGTGGACATGCTTAATCAACTGGATTTTAAGGGTAAGCGGCTTATTACCATGACGGCTCACCGCCGTGAAAATTACGGCAAGCCTTTGGAGGATATTTGTCAGGCCGTTCTTAAAATCAAAAGAGATTTTGATGATGTAGAAATTGTATATCCTGTCCACCCAGCCCCTGCTGTTCGCGAAAATGCATACAAAATTTTAGGTGACACTAAAGGCATCCATTTAACAAGCCCCCTAGATGTTGACGACATGTACAATCTGCTGTCAAAAAGCTATTTGGTGCTGACAGACAGCGGCGGCTTGCAGGAAGAGGTACCTCATCTAAACATCCCTGTAGTTGTTTTGCGAAATGTGACAGAGCGTCCAGAAGGGCTTGAGGCAGGCTGTTTGATGCTTGCAGGCAACACAGAAAAATCTGTTTATGAAGCGGCAGCAAAACTGCTTACAAACAGCGGATTACACAAACAAATGAGTTCGGCACAAAATCCCTTTGGGGATGGTACTGCCAGTATTCAAATCCTAGAGGCAATTATAAAGTATTTCAGAAAGTAGGTTTGGATATGAACCTGTCAACTGAGGGAAAAAGCCTTCTGAAGGGCGTTTTAATACTCTCGGTCGCAAGTGCGCTTGTCGGCCTGTTTGTTGTACCTGCCCAAGGCTTGGCAACTGACAATGTTCTAGGGCTTGACCTTAATTTGCAATTGCAAGTCCACAACCGCATAAGCTTTGCCCTTGGGGTGCTGTTAGCGGCAATAGCCTCTGTTGTAAAGGTGCTTATGCTGGAAAGAAGCATAAACAAGGCTATGGATATGGAGGCTAACAAAGCCCACATTTACATGAGTGTGAGCTATTTGCCCCGTATGATTCTTACTGGGGCTGTACTTGTGGCTTCTGCAATTTTTTTCGGTATTTTCGGTATTTTCGGGGCTTTGGCGGGAACACTTTCCTTAACCATCTCCGTTTATATAGTTAGAATGTTTGAAAACCGCAACAAAAGGCAAAATTCCAGAGGAAAGGAGTGACTACATGAATTTTGATATTCAAGAGTACAGTCGGATATACATAACCGATAACTTCTGGATAAGTATAAACGATACACTTATAGCAACTTGGCTCATCGGCGCGATTTTGATAATCTTTGCAATTGTTGCAAGGTTTAAAATCAAAAAGTTTAAAGATGTGCCAGAAACCCGTTTTCAAAACGTTATAGAAGCTTTGGTGGAAGCCTTTGACAACATGGTAACAGGGGTTATGACAAGAAAGTACAGCTATTTTGGCGCGTGGTTTTTCGGGCTGATTATGTTTTTGATGGTTTCAAACATCAGCGGTATTTTCGGTATGCGCCCCCCAACAGCAGACTTTGCAACAACTTTCCCCATTGCTTTCACAACCGTTATACTAATGCAATTTATGGGGATACGCCATAACATGAAAAAGGGCGAATATGTTAAAGAGTTTTTCCGTCCTGTTTTCATCTTCATGCCCCTTAACATCGTGAGCGACTTGTCTAAATCTATATCTCTCAGCTTACGTTTGTTTGGTAACATGGTTGGCGGCCTTATCGTTATGGGTCTTATATACGGGCTTTTCCCCTTTATCGGCACCATCGGGATTCCAGGCGTGCTTTCCTTGTATTTTGACATTGCAGTGGGCGCGCTTCATGCCTATATCTTCGTACTCTTGAGCATGTATTTCATTATGTCAAAAGCACCAGCACAAGACCAGTTGTAAGATTGACTGGCATTTATATTCGGTAACAAAAATTACAATAAAAACATTTTTCTTAGGAGGAAAAAGAAATGGAATATCTAACTGCTGAAATTGCCGCTATTAGCGGTCTAACGTCTATTATTACCACATCTGTAATTGCTTCTGCCATCGCCGTTTTGGCTGGTATGTCCCCATCTTTTGTACAAGGTCTTGCGGCTGGCCGCGCTGTTGAAGCTGTAGGTCGTCAGCCAGAAGCCGCTGGTCAAATCCGTTCTACTTTGCTTATCGGTTCTGTTCTTGCAGAAACTGGTGGTGTTTACGGTCTTGCTGTTTCTATGATTTTGATTTTCGTAAACCCGTTTGTAAGCCAATTTGTTGACAATGTACAATACCTTGGCTAGAGGTTAGAAAGCAAATTCTAACTTTTAGAGAGGAGGTAGGCGATTGTTTAGTTATTTGAATTTTGCAGTGCTTTCAAACGATTCGTGGTTTTTGCGCATTGACGGCTCTTTGCTTGGGCAAATGGCAATCCAATGGATTAACGTGATTTTTATTGTGTTTATCCTTTCTTGGTTGTTGTACAAGCCTGTTGTGGGCTTCTTAATTGCAAGAAGAGAGCGCATAGCAAACGAGCTTGCACAAGCGGCAGCTGACATGAAAGATGCCGAGGAAAAGCGCAAGCATTACCAAGGCAAACTTGAAGCCATTGTTATGGAAAAAGAGGAGATTTTGGCGGCGGCAAGAAAACTTGCTGGGGAAAAAGAAGCTGAAATTATCCAAAACGCCAATGGTGAAGCCAATGCTATGATTGAGCGCGCCAAAAAAGAAATCGAGCGAGAGCAAGAGAAAGCGAAAGACGAGATGCGCACCCAAATGATACAGGTTTCTGCTATGATGGCAGAGCAACTTTTGGGCAAGGGCATGTCTGACGCTGATAAGGACAAAATCCTAGACGAGGCAATTTCTGAATTGGGGGATGCCGTATGGAAAGGATAGTTGTTTTGCGATATGCCAAGGCTTTGTTTGACATTGCTTTGGAAAAACAAATGGTGGAAGAGTATAACCAAACTTGCCAGGAAATTCTTGCGGCACTTAAAGGTGATGAGGAGTTTTTGGCGGTTGTAAACCATCTTAGCATTTCTGCTGATGATAAAATGGCAACAATGAAATCCATTTTCGGAGGCAAAATTGCAGATGATTTTATGGGGGTTTTTTCCCTATTATTCCGCCGTGGCAGACAGGGAGAGCTTATCTACATTTTGGAGTATTTTGGCAAGCTTTATAAAGATTTTAAGGGCATTGCCGCCGCCAAATTAATGTCGGCAAGCCCCTTGCCCCAGTCCAAAATTGACGAAATTGGCGCAAAGTTGTCTGAACAGCTAGGCAAAACCATTGAATTTAACATCACCGTTGACCCTGACCTTATTGCAGGCTTTCGCGTGGAAGTTGACGGATATGTTTTTGACGCTAGCATGAAGGCAAGAATGTCCCAATTAAAAAAGCAACTGCTGTCCGCAGGGCGGCACAGTGCTTTGCAATAAACTGATTCTTAATGTAAGGAGATTATTATATGAGTCTTAGACCTGAAGAAATCAGCTCCGTCATTAAGGAGCAGATAAAAGGATATTCGGCCCGTTTGGACATTTCCCAGACGGGAACGGTCATACAGGTTGGTGACGGTATTGCCCGTGTTTTCGGACTGGAGGCGGCTATGGCAGGTGAGCTTTTAGAGTTTGTGGAAGCTGGCGTTTTCGGCATGGCACTTAATCTGGAAGAGGACAATGTGGGCGTGGTGCTTTTGGGTAACGACGAAGCCATCAAGGAAGGTGACGCTGTTCGCCTTACTGGTCGTGTTGTGGAAGTTCCCGCAGGGGATGCCATGATAGGCCGCGTTGTAAACGCCCTTGGTGAGCCTATTGACGGCAAAGGTCCGATAAATACGGACAAAAGCCGCCCTATGGAGCGCGTTGCCCCTGGTGTTATCACTCGTCAAGAGGTTTCTGTGCCTGTGCAAACAGGTATCAAGGCAATTGACAGCATGGTACCCATTGGTCGTGGTCAGCGTGAGCTGATTATCGGTGACCGCCAAACAGGCAAAACCGCCATCTGTATCGACACTATCATCAATCAAAAAGGGCAGGACATGCTCTGTGTGTATGTTGCCATCGGGCAAAAAGCATCTACCGTTGCTCGTGTTGTTTCTACACTGGAAAAAACTGGCGCCCTTGACTATACAACTGTTGTTGTTGCTTCTGCATCTGACACTGCGCCTTTGCAATATATGGCACCTTATTGCGGTGTTGCCATTGCAGAGGAGTGGATGGAGCAAGGCAAGGATGTTTTGATTGTTTATGACGATTTGTCAAAACATGCTGTGGCATATCGTGCCATGTCCCTATTGCTTCGCCGTCCTCCAGGGCGTGAAGCCTATCCTGGTGACGTTTTCTACCTTCACAGCCGCCTTTTAGAGAGGGCAGCCCGTCTTAATAAAGACCACGGCGGGGGTTCTATAACAGCCCTGCCTATTATCGAAACCCAAGCAGGCGACGTTTCGGCGTATATACCAACCAATGTAATTTCCATCACTGACGGGCAAATCTTCTTGGAGTCTGACATGTTTAACGCGGGTATTCGTCCTGCGGTAAACCCTGGGCTTTCCGTTTCCCGTGTTGGTGGTGCGGCTCAAATTAAGGCCATGCGCCAAATTGCAGGCCCTATCCGTGTGGAGCTTGCCCAATATCGTGAGCTTGCGGCTTTTGCCCAATTTGGCTCTGATTTGGACAAGGACACCTTGGAGCGTTTGAACCATGGTTTGCGCATTGTTGAGATTTTAAAACAAGCCCAATACAAACCTCAGTCCGTTGAAGAGCAGGTTTTGGTGCTGTTTGCTGTAACCAACAAATATCTTGCTGATGTTGCGGTGGAAGAAATTGGTACGTTTGAAACGGAGCTTCTTGCCCATTTCCAAACCAACCATGAGGACATTTTTGCTTCAATCCGTGAGAAGAAGTCCATTGACAGCGAGCTTGAAGGCGTTTTGCGCAAGGCTATCGAACAATTCAAACTGCGCCGCGGAGTTTCAGGAAACGAAGCCAAGGCAGAAGGCGATTTGACAGGCGATTTAGAAGAAAAGCTTAAAGTTGGGAAGGAATAGGGAGGTGGTGTAAATGCCAACAACACGTGACATTAAGGGGCGTATACGCTCTGTAACCACCACCAAAAAAACCACAAAAGCAATGAATCTTGTGTCCAGTGCTAAAATGGCGCGGGCGCGGGGCCGCCTTAATGCGGCAAACCCATATTTCACCTTAACCAAAAAAACCATCGGCGACATTATCAACGGCTGCAAGGAAACCATATCCCCTGAAGATTTTCCGTTTTTTGAGGGCAACCGCCCGCTGAAGAACGCCCTTGTTGTCACAATTGCTAATGACAGAGGGCTTTGCGGTGGATATAACGTTAACGTGACCAAGCTTGCCGCCCGTCTTGCAGTGGATTTAACGAACCAAGGCAAAACCGTCAACTTTTTGACAATCGGTAATAAGGCGCGGGATTTCTTGCGCCGCGGCGGGGCTAATATCATCAAGCATTTCGGGGGCATTTCTGAATCGCCAACCGTCCTTGATGCTCAAGATATTATAAAAGAGCTTGTGCATATGTATGAGCAGGAGATTGTAGACGAAATTCACGTGGTTTACACAGAGTTTGTGTCCGCCATCACCTATGTGCCTACTTCCGTTAGGATGTTGCCCTTGTCAGCTGATGACTTTCCGCCAGAGCTAAGCGCGAAAACTGGCATGATTAAGTTTGAGCCAAGCTCTGCCGAGGTTTTAACAAGGGTTATCCCGAAATATTTAAGCACCACCATGTACGAAACTTTGATAACATCAGCAGCATCTGGACAAGGGGCAACCATGACAGCCATGGATGCTGCCACAGAAAACGCTGAAAATATCATAAGCAATTTAACATTGGTTCTTAACCGTGTGCGCCAAGCTGCCATCACTCAGGAGATTTCTGAGATTGTAGGCGGGGCGAATGCGCTAGAATAAAACATGTTTTATTATCAAATATCTCCACGAAAGGAGTGAAACCTTGACAAATACTGGTAAAATTACACAAATTATCGGTGCGGTTTTGGACGTTAAATTTTCAGAAGAAGCCATGCCGAACCTATATAATGCCATCACCATCAAAGGGGATAATGGCGATGTTACAGCGGAAGTTGCCCAGCACTTAGGTGATGGGGTTGTCCGTGCCATTGCTATGTCGTCCACTGATGGTCTAAAGCGCAACATGGATGTTATCGACACTGGTGATGCCATTTCTGTGCCTGTTGGCGAAGCCACTTTGGGGCGTATTTTCAACGTTCTTGGTGAAGCCATTGACGAGAAGCCAAACCCAGAAAGCGAAAAGTGGAAAATCCACCGTGAAGCCCCTAGCTTTGCTGACCAAGCGGCAGCTGTTGAGATGCTTGAAACAGGCATCAAAGCCGTTGACCTTCTTTGCCCATATGCCAAGGGCGGTAAAATCGGTCTTTTTGGCGGTGCTGGCGTAGGCAAAACGGTTTTGATTACAGAGCTTATCCGCAACATTGCTACAGAGCATGGGGGATATTCCGTTTTTGCTGGGGTTGGTGAGCGCACCCGTGAGGGTAACGACCTTTACCACGAAATGGCAGAA
>WQSI01000083.1 GCA_009787945.1 Defluviitaleaceae bacterium | reverse complement strand
GACTTGCCAATGCCTGCCAAACTTTACTATATTTGTCCGAACTTTCGGGCGGAGCGTCCTCAAGAAGGGCGTTATCGTGAGTTTTACCAGTTTGGAGCAGAATATTTCGGCAGTTATGAGGCAAGCGCAGATGCGGAGCTGATAAGCCTTGCCCACCTTTACCTAACCAGGCTTGGGGTGGAAAATTTAACTCTTCATTTAAATTCTATTGGTGATGGGGAGTGTCGTAAGCGTTATAATGACGCGCTGCTGGCGTTTTTGCGGGCTAAAGAGGAAAATTTATGCGACCTGTGCAGGGATAGGATGGGTAAAAACCCCATGCGGGTGCTGGACTGCAAAAACCCTGATTGTCAGGAGCATTTAACAGATGCGCCTGTGCCATTGGACTACATTTCTGACGAGGCTCGGGAGCATTTTGAACAACTTCAAGAAAATCTTAAAATTTTAGACATATCTTTTGTGATTAATAAATCCATAGTCCGCGGGCTGGATTATTATACCCGCACGGTTTTTGAGTTTACATCTGACGATTTGGGAAGCCAGTCTACCGTTTGCGGCGGCGGGCGGTATGATAAACTGGTGGAGAAAAACGGCGGACAGCCTACGGGAGCTGTTGGCTTTGGCATGGGTATGGAGCGTTTGCTGATAATCCTTAGAAACCAAGGGAAATTGCCCGCCATAGACAAGGGCATCGAGCTTTTTATCGGCCATATGGGGGATGCGGGGGCGTTAAAAGCCTTGGAAATGGCGAATTGTTTGCGTAAAAAAGGCATTTCTGTTATCACTGACCTGGGCGCGCGTGGGGTGAAAGCCCAGATGAAATACGCCAACAAGGCGGAGGCGAAATTTGCCGCGATAATTGGGGATTCTGAACTGGAAAAAGGAAGGGTTACTGTGAAATCCATGGCAAGCGGCAAAGAAACCGAGATTGAATTGGATGGTTTGGTTTCTTATTTTGGAAATTCGCAGAAAGCTAAGGGTTTTACTTGATATTTCCGCGTTAAGTAATTAAATTTAATAACGGGGGTGTGCCTGATAACCACCCCTCAAAACAAAAAACAGGAGGTTTTTTTATGAAAATTTCAACACGTTCCATGGTTTACATGGCTGTGGTGGCGGCTTTGTATGCTGCTATCACCATCGCCCAAGGGGCAATTGGTTTTGGGGCAATTCAGTTTCGGGTGGCAGAAAGCCTTAATTTGCTGGCTTTCTTTAATCCCATTTTCGCGCCTGCGGTGGCTTTGGGTGTGTTTATCGCAAACCTTGTAATGTCACCTTATGGGGTTTTGGATGCCGTCCTGGGCACATTGGCGACAGTGGTTGCTCTTGTGTTAATCCGCGTTACCAAGCGGCTTTTGGACAATTTGCTTGTGGCATCTATATGGCCCACATTGGTCAACGCAATCGTTATACCATTGGTTATTTTGATTGCAGGGGGCGGCATGGATGCTGTAACTTGGGGGGCTTTCGCGCCTATCGCCCTTTCTGTGTTTATTGGGCAGTTTGTGGTGGTTAATGTTTTTGGATACCCCATTTTCCGCTATTTAATGGCAAAGCATCAAAATTTTATAAAAACTTTGGAAGAAATTTAAAAAAATCCTTGACAATGGTCTGCCAGTATGGTAGACTATTTTGGTATGAAGAAGAAGCCCGCTTCTCACCTCACGCTAACGCTCCTGAGGTTATCAAAGATTTGAATGAAAATTCGCAATCTTCGTGGGCTTTTATTGCCCATTTTTTATTAGAACTGTTCCGAAACCTGCTTTCGTCAGATTTTTGAGGATTTTTGTTGAAATGCAAGGGGGCAGGTTCCTCACATACCCATAGGTATGTGAGGGTTCTGACGCTGTAGCATTTCGGCAAAAAGACCAAAAAGGTGGCGGAATGAGGTTTCAGAACAGTTCTATCGGCAAATGCCAAGGAGGTGCTTGTTTATAGCAGATTTTTACATTAATGAGCAGATACGTGACAAAGAAGTCCGTTTGCTTGATACAGACGGGACCATGCTTGGGGTTGTAAGCGGCAAGGATGCCCAGCGCATGGCAGAGGAGAAGAATTTGGATTTGGTGAAAATTTCGCCTAAGGCAAATCCTCCTGTCTGTAAAATTATGGATTTTTCTAAGTTTAAGTTTGAGCAGGCTAAAAAAGAGCGTGAAGCCCGCAAAAAGCAGAAAAATGTGGAAACCAAGGAATTATGGCTGACACCAAATATTGACAGCGGTGATGTTAAAGTTCGTTTTAATCGCGCTGTGGAATTTTTGACCAAGGGTGATAAGGTTAAGATTACTGTCCGTTTTCGCCATGGTCGTGAAATGGGGCGTACCGAGGTTGGTCAGCGTATGCTAATCGAATTTGCGAAAAGCTTGGAAGAATATGCCACTGTTGACCGTTTGCCAAAGCTTGATGGTCGCCGCATGTCCATGTTCCTTGTTCCTAAACCAGACATTATCAAGAAAAAAGACAAGCCTGAAAAGCAAGACAAACAGGATAAAAAGGAGAATAAAAATGCCGAAAATGAAGACTCATAGAGCTGCTGCGAAGCGGTTTACCCAAACAGGTACTGGCAGATTAAAGCGCATGAAGGCGAACAAAAGCCATATCTTGGAGAAAAAATCTCCTAAGCGCAAACGCAATTTGCGCAAATCTGCTTTGGTTGACAAAACCAAGGAAAAAAATTACAAACAGGCAATGCCGTACCTATAGGATAAAGGAGATTTTGAATTATGCCGAGAATTAAAGGTGGCGTAAACGCCAAGAAAAAGCATAAAAAGGTTTTGAAATTAGCAAAAGGTTATTACGGAGCTAGAAGCAAACAGTATAGAACCGCAAAGGCGGCTGTTATGCGCGCTATGGCTCATGCATATATCGGGCGCAAGCAAGTTAAGCGTGACTTCCGCAGATTGTGGATTTCCCGCATTAACGCGGCGGCGCGCATTAATGGCATGTCTTACAGCCGTTTCATGCATGGTTTGAAGCTTTCTGGCATTAACATGAACCGCAAAATGTTGTCTGAAATCGCTATACATGACGCGCCTGCTTTTGCAAAGTTGGCTGATACTGCGAAATCTGCAATTGCATAAATGATAACTGGGGCGCGCAATGCGCGCCCCTACCAAATATAATTACAAATAAAAACACCGTAGCAATTGCTGCGGTGTTTTTATTTGGGTGATTAATGCCTGCTACGGATTATCCCAGCACCTGACACACTGCGGCTAACTGAGGGGTTGCCGTCGTAGGTTACTCTGCCAGCCCCAGTAATTCGTGCGTCCAGGGTGTTTGTGGCATGAACTTCCACTTCTCCTGCTCCAGACACGCTAACGGTTACGTCAGAGGCTATGAAATAAAAAGCTTCGATGTTAGACGCGCCAGATGTGCGGATTTCAAGGGTGTTCGCGCTTCCCTCCAGTCTTACATCGGCAGCGCCTGATGTGTTAATTTCCAAGGTGTCCACGTCAAGATGCAAATATGCATCAACTGCCCCGCTGGTGCGCAGGTTGTCCAGATATGGGGCGTAAACCCGCAAATGGGGGGTGTTATCCCATGTGGTGCTAAAATTACGGCTGCCGCTAACATGCAAAACCCCGTTAATAACAGAAGCTTCCACATAATTCATCAAATTGTCCTGAATTTCGAGGATTACGGTAAAATGGTCGGCTTGGCGGAATGTTACCTCATATGCGCCGCTGATGTTAAGCCCTGTAAAGTCTGTAGCGTTGATTGTATGGGCATTAATCGCCCCTGAGCCGCGGACGGTGTTGATGCCAAGGTTGGTATCACATCCAACGAAGGCCAAAAGGGATGCCGCTAAAATACCTGCTGTTAATAGTAGCCTCTTCATAACAATCCTCCTAATTTATGGTTACATTTGCCGTGCGGTTGGTGTTTATATCTGCGCGGTTCATATCCGTGTCAACCCGCGTTAAATTCACGTTTCCTGTGGTTGTGCGTATGCTTAAATCCCCTTCAATTGACCCGTTGCTTATGTTAACCCGCCCTGTGCTTGCTGTGAAGCTGGCATTACTTGCAACAGTCCCTCCGTTAAAGGTGATGTTGCCTGTGGTGGTTGAAAATTGCAATTCTTCGCCAACGTCTAGGTTTCTGGCTTCAATTCGCCCTGTGCTTGCAGACGCTGTAAAGTCACCATTTGCGGCAACGTCATTTATGTTGATGTTGCCTGTGGTGGAGCGGATATTTATGTGGCGGGCGCGGAAATTGTCAGCGTTAATGCGTCCTGTTGTGGCACTTATGGACACATCTCCAAAGCTTTGCTGGGAGCGGCTGTCCAAGGTGATGTTGCCAGTGGTGGAGCGGATTTCTGCGTTGCCGCTTGCCACAACATGGTTAAGGTTTATTCTGCCAGTTGATGCTGAAACGGATAAATTGTTGCCTGCTTCTAAATTGTCGCCATTAATATTGCCTGTGGTGCTGGCAATGGTTAGGTTGTTGTCTGTTTCCATTGAATTAAGGTTGATGCGCCCTGTGGTGGCGCGCACTTCTGCATTAACCACGTTAAGCCGTGTAACTTCGATGTTGCCTGTGGTGCTTGATATATTTGCATTGGTTGCCACCTGAAAACCAGTTGACATCATGTTAACATTAATTCTGCCTGTTGATGTGCGCAAACTTAGGTTATCCAGAAGCCTGACCCTTGTTTCTGGCAGATAGATACGAAGCTCGCCAGAACGGATATTACTAATGCCGATTACGATGTTGGTTTCTGTAAAAATTTCCAAATCCCCTGTGCGCTCGTTAAAATTGTATAGGGGGCGGATGTAATTGCCGTTTCTTGGGGCGTTGTACACCACGCGAACATCCCTGCCGTTGTGAGTGTTTACCACAAGATTGTCAATTCCAATGCGCACATCAATGTTGTTGATGGTGCTTGCAGGGATGGTTAGGCTTGTTAAATCCCTGTCGGTGGCTTGGCGGGCAGTGCCAGTGCCTCCTACGAAAGGAATGTTAAAGCTTATGTTAAACCCGCTGATACCAATTACAAGACCAAGACCTAAAAATATTAAGGCGATTGCCCAGCCTGGAAACCTGCGCCCTTTTGATTTTGGGGGTTCGGGCGAGCCTGTGCCGCCGCTTGGGTTCATTTGCTCTGGCGGGATATGCCCTTGCTCTCCATCTTTTCTCATGTCAATAAAATCCTTATTGTTATCGTTGTCGTTATTCATAATAAATCCTCCACTTGTTTTGTTTTTTGTATTTTCTATAAACATATACGCAATAAAATAAAAAAGGTCTGCAAAAAGCAACCCCTTTTTATTTTATTGTGAGATGGATTGCAATTCTTGCAAATTAATGGGCATGGGAATGGGGTCGCCAAACTCTAATTTGACTTCTAGGGTAAGCTCTAGCACTTCCCAAAGGTTGTCACAAACCTCTTTGCGGGTGCTGCCCATTGCGTTTGCACCAGGCAACTCCAGTATGCGCCCATAAAAGTAATCCCCTTCTTCGTCTTTCACATATTGGATTGCCATTGTATACGGTAGGCTCATGTAATAATCTAAATCTTTCATAAATGCTCGTGGCAACGGCTGGGGTTTGATTTTACTCAATAATCTTTTCCGCGCTTGCCACTTTTTCACCTCCACCTATATTATAGATTTTATGAGCCAGACTTGCGCATATCGCGGCTGAAGCTTCGGTTAAACCCTGCCCAGTCGTTGCCTGCGGGGGCTTTTGCCAAATGCTCTTCAAATTGCTTGGTGTGGGCGTCTAATGTGTCGGCACTGCTTAAAATAAAGGCTTCGATTGTTTTAGGCACGATGGGAGAGCCATATTCCAACATGCCGTGGTGGGATAGCAGGCAGTGGAGAAGCAGATTTTGCAAATCCTTGGGAAAGCCGCTGATTTTGGCTGTTTCTCCTAGGACAAAATGCGCCCCCATTGTGATGTGACCAATGAGCTTGCCTTGGTCGGTATAATCGTTTTCTGGAAAGGGTGACAGTTCGTAGATTTTGCCGATGTCGTGAAGCAAGGCGGCGGTGACGAGCAAATCTCGGTTAACAAATTTATAGCGGGGGGCTAAAAAGTCGCAAATTTCTGCCACATTAAGGCTGTGTTCTGCAAGGCCGCCCATGTAGCTGTGGTGCATGTTACGCGCCGCCGAATGTTCCATAAAGGTTTTTTTAAGCTCTTGGTCGCTGGCAAAAATGGCTGTCAGCAGGGATTTTAGGTGTTTGTTTTCTAGGCTGTCAATTAGCCCGCAAATGGCTTTGTAAATCTCCCCAATATCCCTGTCGGCGGTTGGTATGTAGTCCGCAGGCAGATACTCCCCCTGTTGAGATTTGCGGATTTTGCGTATGTTTAACTGCAATTCATCATTATAACTGTCCACCACGGCTTCAATTTTAATAAAATCTCCAGCTTCAAAGCTTTGGATGTCGTTGTTTAAATTCCAAGCACGGGCGACACATTCCCCCGTCCTGTCTGCCAAAACCAAGGACAGGTAATTTTTGCCGCTTTTGGTTTTTAATGTTTCTCGTTTTTTGCAAAGGTAATGGGCAACAATTTGCTCACCTTCGCGGAAATTTTCAATATAACGCATGTTTTCTCCGTTCTAATTAAGTGGTTATTATGGTTGCGATTATATCAAAATTTATTGTGCTTGTCAAGGCGGTTTGGCTGTGGTATAATCACACTGAAATATTTACAAACTTTAGGAGGACTTATGAACCCAAAAATCAAAATTGAAATGGAACAGGGCGGCGAAATAACCCTGGAGCTGTACCCCGAAGTTGCCCCCATTACCGTGGAAAACTTTATTAACCTAACCCAGCAAAATTTTTATGATGGGTTGATTTTTCATCGTATTATCCGCGGTTTTATGATTCAAGGCGGATGCCCAGATGGCAGCGGAATGGGCGGGCCAGGACACCAAATTAAAGGGGAATTTGACAGCAATGGGGTGGAAAATGGCATAACCCATGAGCCTGGGGTTATTTCCATGGCGCGTAGCCAGGATATGGATTCTGCTGGCAGCCAATTTTTTATTGTTCATGAAACTGCTCCGCATTTGGATGGCTCTTATGCGGCTTTTGGTAGGGTTGTAGATGGCATGGATGTGGTGAATAGAATTGCCGAAACAGAAACGGACATGGGCGACCGACCAGAGCAAGAGCAGAGAATTAAGACCATAACCCTAATAGAAAATTAACATTATTTTCCTCCCGACGAATATGCTGTTATACAAGCCTATTCTAAGGAGGAATTTTTATGGATATTGATGATTTGAAAATGCAGAATTTGACGGAAAGCCCGCCACCTGTCCGCTCGGAGGCACGGGCTAGATATGCACGCGCGGGGGTTTCCCGCCCTACCGCGGCAGTGGGACGCCCAAGACCCCGCCTAAAAGAGCCTAACCTAAAAACTTGGAAAGAGCGCGCTTTGTTTCAAGGCATTATCTGCGCGGGATTTTTGGGCGTGCTTTTGGTTTTTAACATTATAGATTCAGCGCCAACAAATGCTGTGACGGCATGGGTGGACAGAAACCTGTCCTATGATATTTTTGCAGAGGACGGCGTAGGCGGGTGGACAGAGCGGCTTTTGGCGATTTTTAATAATGACGCTCCCGCTCCTG
>WQSI01000082.1 GCA_009787945.1 Defluviitaleaceae bacterium | reverse complement strand
TAAGCTTAACGCCGCCAGTGGCGCGCCCGATGGTGCGAATGTCACCGATGCGGATGCGGATTATCACCCCATTAGAGTTAATGAGCATCAGCTCTTCACTGTCCGTCACGCGGGCGATGCCTGTCAGCCCTCCAGTCCTATCCGTACATTTGTAGGCTATGATGCCTTTGCCGCGCCTGCCTTGCACCCTAAATTCGTCTGGGTCGGTGGTTTTGCCATAGCCCTTTTCAGATACAAACAGGAATTTTAAACCCTCGCAGGTGCTTTCTGCGCCAACGATATAATCATCATCATCAAGAACCATGGACAAACGCCCTGTGGAGGTTCGTTTGCCTTCCCGCACAGACTGCTCTGGGAAGCGCAAGCCCTTGCCTTTGTTGCTTGCCATAAAAATGTCTGCATCACCTTCCGTTTGGATGACGGACACAATTGTGTCATCTTCCCTAAGGTTAAAGGCGATAACACCATTTTTATTAAATTTTTCAAAAGCAGACAGAGGTGTGCGTTTTATGACGGCAGAGCGGGTGACCATTGTTAAATAACCCTTGCTGTAGTCGCTGATGGGCAGGGCGGCGGCTATGCTTTCCCCTTCGTTAAGCTTTAACAGGTTGACGATTGCTGTGCCTTTGGCAGAACGCCCCGCCTCCGCAATTTGGTAGGCACGAAGCTTATACGCCCTCCCCAAGGTTGTGATAAACAAAATGTCATCATGGGTGCTGGAGATGAAAATTTTCTTAATCAAATCTTCATCACGGGTGGTTAGCCCTAGCACGCCTTTTCCGCCTCTGCTCTGGGTTTTGTAGGTGTCTAAGGTTGTCCGTTTTACATAGTCCAGATGGGTTAGGGTGATGACGCACATTTCCTCGTCAATCAAGTCCTCTATGTCAATATCCCCTTCATCCTGCAAAATAACAGTGCGGCGGTCATCTCCATATTTATCGCGGATAACCAAAATTTCATCTTTGATAACCCCAAGAAGCTTCAATTCGTCTGCTAAAATTGACTTTAAATATTCGATAGTGGCAGTTAGCTTGTCAAACTCATCTTGCAGACGCTCCCGTTCCATACCAGAAAGGGCGCGCAGGCGCATTTCCACAATAGCATCCGCCTGGGCTTGGGTGAAGCCAAAACGCTCTATAATTTCAGGCTTAGAGCCGTCATTTACGCTTCTGTGTTTGCGGATAATGGCGATAATTTCGTCAATATAATCCAGAGCCTTCAAAAAGCCCTCTACAATGTGTATGCGCCTTTCTGCCTTGTCCAGGTCAAATTGGGTGCGGCGGGTTACAACATCTTTTTGGTGGTCAAGATAATAAACCAACATTTGCTTTAGGTTAAGCACCCTAGGTTCGCCATTTACAAGGGATAACATGTTAACGCCAAAGCTTTCTTGCAATTGGGTATATTTGTAAAGGGTGTTTAAAACCACATGGGCGTTTGCGTCTTTTTTAAGCTCAATAACAACCCGCACGCCGTTGCGGTCGCTTTCGTCCCTAATGTCGCTGATGCCCTCAATTTTCTTCTCCTTAACAAGCTCCGCAACCTTCTCCTGCATCTTGCCTTTGTTAACCTGATAAGGCATTTGAGTGACCACAATCATCTCTCGCCCGCTAGAGCCTGGCATCTGCTCAATGTCGCAGGTGGCACGCATTACAACGCGCCCCCGACCTGTCATATAGGCGGCTTTTATGCCGCTCATGCCAAGGATATTTGCGCCAGTGGGAAAGTCAGGGCCTGTTACAATTTTGAGAAGTTCTTCAATCTCTGTTTCGCGCCCTTCTTCCACTTGATTGTCAATTATTTTTACAACAGCGTCGATGGCCTCCGTCAAATTGTGAGGTGGAATGTTGGTTGCCATGCCCACGGCAATGCCCGAACTTCCGTTAACGAGCAAATTTGGGTAGCGGGCAGGCAATACCTTAGGCTCTTTCAGCTCTTCGGTGTAGTTTGGAACAAATTCGACAGTATCCTTTTCAATGTCCGTTATCATTTCCATGGCGATTTTAGCAAGGCGGGCTTCTGTGTAACGCTCTGCCGCCGCTTCATCCCCATCCATAGAGCCGAAATTTCCGTGACCATCAACAAGCATATATCTCATAGAAAAATCCTGCGCCATGCGAACCAAAGCGTCATAAATACTAGCATTGCCATGGGGGTGATATTTACCCATAACATCACCAGTGATGCGGGCGCATTTTTTATAAGGCTTGTTAGGTTCTAAACTAAGCTCGTTCATAGAATGTAAAATGCGCCTATGTACAGGCTTTAAGCCATCCCGCACATCAGGCAAAGCCCGCGCCACAATAACCGACATGGCGTAGTCAATATAAGACTTCCGCATCTCATCAGCAATATTCGTCGTTATAATTTTATCTGTTTTAAAATTTTCTTCCATTTTTTACCTCTCTTTATTTGAAACATAATTTCTGACTGTTAATTTGGTGGTTGAACTCTTGTGTAGTCAAATAATCTTGAGTCACCGAACGACAACACGTTACCGCGGATTTCAAAACGAGCATTAGGAAAGTAGCGTCCTTGAAAAGAGTTCATAGGCATACTAATATGCCATTGTTCATAATCGCTCCAACCCCTATTATAAGTCCATATTCTGGATGTGCCATCTCGGTTAATTTCTATAATAGAACCGCCAGCGGTCTGCCAATGCCCAACAAGCCTATGCGCCTGCCAATTAGCATGAACAACCATAGAGCCGAAGATGACCAGCAAGCTGAACAACACCGCAAAGCGGCGCTTAATCCCAAACCCCGACCTAATAATGTAACTTTCATGGATTGAGTTCATTTTCATACTGTATACCTCCTCAAACACGGTAGGGGCGCGCATTGCGCGCTTTTGTACTGTAACGCTATTGTTCTAATAAGCATGTTCATTGGAGTACCACAAGCTCCGACCTATCGGGCAACGGTTCTTCCAGTCTGTGAAGCTCAAATGTAAACGGAAACAACCCAGCAGGAAATATATACCTGTATCCCCCTAGAGTTAGCACGTCATCACCTATACCCCTCAAGGTGAATAGACCAGTCGCTCGCCCGTTTGAGTCTGATATTCGTAGCCAGTTAGCGTATACACCGAAGTAATCGTAATTGTCGGGCGTATTACTCCATGGAGAAATCCAACGAAAAGTGCCGTCGCGATTGAATTCCCAAATTCGACCTTCAAAGGTTTCAGGTAATCCCCACGAGTCTTGTTCTCCATACGAAACCGAAATCCACTGACCCTCTAAATGCCTACTAAACACCTCTGCATTAACAAGCAACAGAATGACAATGACAAAAATTCCCAGTATCACAAAAAGCGACAAACTTGGTTTTGACCTGATAATATAGTCTTTGTATATAGGGTTCATTTTCATGCTCATAATCTCCACCCCCATAAATAAATTATAACCCATCCCGCCCTAATTTGCAAGTATTTTTTGGGCTTCTTTTTGGTTGGTTGGGTGGGGGAGTTGTGCTGGTGTGTTTAACGCAAAAACCCCCAAACGCGTCACCCCGCGCTTGAGGGTTTATTTTTTAGGTAATTATATACAACTTTACATAAACCCAACAACCACGTCGTCATCATCCATCGTAGGGGCGCATATCATGCGCCCGATGCTGGACAAACGTACTCTACATTATCATAACCTTTGTCGGACAGCGGGCGCATAATATGCGCCCCTACGGGGTGTTGGGTAAAGTTATATATAGTTACCTATTTTTATTGATTTGACAACACCAATAAAACAGGGTTTTCTAATGTGAAGGCTAAAAGCCATTTTTGGTTGTAGGTGCTTTCCAGAGCTTGCTCGGCGGATGTTACTCCTAGGCGTGCTTGCTCGATTTCAAATTGTGTTCCTCGCCCCACGTTGTAGTTGGCGATTGCGGTGGTTAGGGAGGTTTGCGCCTGTGCAAGGCTTCTGTTTTGCGCGTCCATTTGGACTTGCAACGCTTCTAATTCGCGGTAAGCCTGGCGGATTTCAAATTCCAGAGTCCGTTTTGCTCTGGCAAGCTCTGTTTCTGCCCTGTTGACGGCATCTTGCAGGGCTATTCTGTTTCTTAGCATCTCAATATCTTCGTCGCCTATGGGGCTGTTGACGGCTCTTCTGCGGTCGGCTTCGCTTATGATGAAGTTGCCATACCTGTCGGTTCTGACGCTTCCGTGGGCGCTGCTTGTGTCAAGGTCGTCCATATATTCGCGCCTTCCAGCTATTGCACCGTCAACAGTAAGCTGTAACTGCTGTATTGTTGGGGCGTTTTCCACAAGGCTTGTTATGTGAGCATCCATATCCTCTGGCAGTTCGGGCATATCGCGCTGGAAGCCGATTATTGTTGGGTTTGTTATTGGCAAGCCCAGCATATTATTCATGGTTTGGATGATGGTTTCGCGGCTTCGCCTTAAATCTCTTAATTGGTTGTGGCTTTGGGAAATGCCGTGTTCTACAGAGCGCAGGTCATAAGAGCTTAACATTCCCAGGCTGTAGCTTATGTTTGCGCGGCGCAGGCTGTCGTCAGCGAAGGCAACGCTTGCTTCAAGCATTTCGATGCCTGCGTTAATCCCTTCTAAAGCAATTATCATGTTGCGGATGCCGTTTTCCAAGGAAATTTCTATAATTTCTTGGTTTAGCTGGATGTTTCGGGTTTGGCGGTCGATTTCGTCCAAACCGCGCTCAATTTCTTTAATTATATCCCTAAAGGCTTCATCAGTCCATAACGCCCACATCTGCCCTGAAAGGGCTTCCCGCTGGGCTTCGATTGCTATAATTTGGGCATTTAAACTTTGGGTTTCCGCAACCCCTGACAGCGTTGCTTGAAGAATGTCGCTGTTGCCTGCCCCCGCCAGTAGCAATTGGGTAGACTGGTCTAATTGCCCGCTTATCATGTTTTGGGCGGCATTTGCCCCAAGCAGTGCCATGTCAAGCTCAAACATAGTGTTTAAAATCATATCCATAGCATCATTTCTGGCGTATCCACGCTCAATTCTATCTAGGTTATGGCGCAAATCCCTTTGGTTCATTTGCATATTGCGGATGATATTATCCAAGTCTTGCAAGGCAAGCATGTCAGCTTTTGCCATTTCCAAAGCCTGTTCCAAAGAGATAACTTCCGTTTCCGCTTCGTTTGCATAGGTGCTGATGGTCGGCACAAAAGCCAGACCCAAAGACATTAAAACACCAAAGCAAAATACCTTCATTTTTTTCATTTCGAAACCTCCTAAATATGTCCCTCTATCTTCTGTTCGCGCTTCTCGGTTCTTAACCTTCTCCGCTCTTCCCGCTTTTCAGAATTACCGTCAATTATCAGGTAGAAAGTGGGTAGGAAAAGCAGTGCCAAGGCGGTGGATGCTGTCAAACCGCCAATTACCGTTACGCCAAGCCCCTGCATGGTGTCGTCACCAAAGCCGAGAGCCAAGGGCAGCATTGCCAGCACGCTTGTAAGGGTAATCATCATAATAGGGCGCAGCCTTGTGCGTCCAGCGTGTATCAAAGCGTCTTGCAAGGGTTTTTGCTGACGGTATTTGTTGGTTGTGTCTACAAAAAGTATACCGTTGTTTACCACCAAACCTATTAGAACCAAAAAGCCCAGCAAGGAAACCATGCTGATGGTTACACCTGTTGCAACCATCAAAAGCAAAGAGCCAATTACAGCAAGAGGCACGCAGACCATAACCATTAGAGAATGACGGATGGACTCAAATTGGATTGCCATTACCATAAACACCAGCAAAATGGCGGTGATGATGGCAACGCCTAAAGCTGCCAATTCTTCATCCATCATTTGGTCGTCTAGGCTTCGCCCTTGTTGTATGCCCTCGGGGAAAGTCATGCCTGCAACAGCAGATTGAATTTCAGCCTGTGCCGTAAACCTTGCGGCATCTAAAGGCACAGCTGTGATTGTGGCTGTGTACATATTATTTTGCCTTGATATGGTTTGAGGTGTGTCTGTAAATTCTACAGTTGATATTTGGGACAGGGGAACAAGAGCCCCAGAGCCGCTCATAACCATCATATTTGCCACGTCGTTTACAGTTTCATAACGGCCGCGGGGATATTCCACCCTAACGGCAAACCTTTGGCTGTCCATGGTAATTTCGGCAACTTCAGAGCCGTTAAGGGCTATAAACACACTGCCCGTCACCATTTGGGGGGTTATGCCGTGGAAAGCTGCCATAAGAGGGTCAACCACAATTTCTGCTTGGGGGTTTGCCCTGTCAAATGTAGAGTTTACGCGGATTATGTCTGGATGCTGCAACATCATATCTTCAACCATGGCGGCAGCATCTCTCAGCACATCCAGGGTTTCCCCCTCTAAAACAATGGGTATGCCAGAGTCGCCCATGGCACCCATGCCCATGAAATCGCTTGATGAAATATTTATGTCAACATCAAGGACATGACGGGTTTCCTGCCACCATTGGTCAATAACCTGGCTTGTTTGCATGTTTCTGTTAGAGAGAAGATGAGCCGTTAAAGTGGCTGTACCTCCCGCCCCGCTTGTTAGTATGAAATGGGAAACGTCGGGGTGCTGTGAAACAATCCCTTCAAGCTCCACTAAAATTTCATCTGTGCGCTCTAGGTTAAGCCCTGGCCTTGTGGTGATGTTAATGTTTATAATGCCTTCATCAATAGGGGGCATAAGCTCAAAATTAAGGAAGGTTGCCAGAAACACCGCAAGAGCCATAATGCCGCCAGTGATGGCAAGCACCGTCTTTTTCTTGTTTAATATCTTGGTAAGCAGGTTGGCATAGCCATTTTCAAGCTTGTTGAAAAGCTTGGTAACAGGGGCGTTGCTTCTCTCAATTGGCTTAAACTGGAAGAAGAACAGAGGCACAAGAGAAACAGCCGACAGCAGAGATGCCACCAAAGCAAAAACAATGGAAAAGCCAATTGGGGCGAACATCTGCCCTGCAAGCCCCTGAACCGTAGCCAAGGGAACAAACACAACAACAGTTGTAAGGGTTACGGCGATAATGGAAAGCATTACAAACCTTGTGCCTTCCACGGCCGCTTCTTTAAAGGTGCGCCCTTCTTTTCTTGCTCTAAAACAGCTATCTATAACCACAATAGCGTTATCAACCATCATGCCCACGCCAATGATAAGCCCGCTCATGGTGACGATGTTTAGGGTATATCCCATAAAGTCCATGAAAATGAAGGTTACAAGGAGGGATATGGGCATGGAGCTTCCAACAATTAGAGAAGCCCGCAAATCCCCTAAAAACAGGTAGAGGATAACCATTGCAAGGACGATTGCAAGCACTAGGGTTTGTGCTACGGAAAACAGCGAATCTGCAATCATCTCGCTATTATCATGTATTACAGCTATGGAAATTTCTGGATTGTCTGCCATTATGGCGTTTATGGTTCTTATAACATCATCTGATGTTGCGTTGGCACTGACAGCCTGGGGGTTTTGAATGGTTATTGTTATTGTGTCATCCCCATTATATCGGCTGATGCTAGAAGCATCCATGGCGGAAATTTGCACATTTGCCACGTCATCAACGCGGATAACCCCGCCTGTAGGCAGGATGATTGGTATGCGCCTAAGGTCATCAAGGCTGTCGTGCCTTACTTGTATACGTGTTGCCAGGTCTAAATCTCCAAAGGTTGCTGTGCCTAGGGGGGCAGTGT
>WQSI01000081.1 GCA_009787945.1 Defluviitaleaceae bacterium | reverse complement strand
AAGATGAGCCATATTCTGAAACCACTCAAAATATAGCAGATTATTTTGATGATACCACGTATCCCGAAGCCCCGCCATACCAAGTTGCAGACATAACCGAAATGCGAGATTTGCAGGAAGGTCGCCGTTACATAAATGCCGACATGGTAGAGGTAAATTTGTACCCCGCCATTGATTGGGGCGGAGGGGAGGCTCAACAACCAACCGTCATTAGTATACCAGGCGAAACCTTTGGGTTGGATTTTGTTGCTCGTGGGGGTATGTACTTGAAAGACATATGGTTCGTTGGAGATAACAGACTTTATGTTAATTTGGATGGTTCTGTCCTTAGCACACAGGGTTCTGCCCATGGTTTTGCCATTATTGTGTCGCTATACAGAACCTTGTTCAGCATACCAGGTGTGGAAGAAATTGTGGTTTTGGTAGAAGGCGAAAGCGAACAGGTTAGTGACCATATTGGATTTTCTTATGTAGAACGGCGAGATACCCTCCATTGGTGGGATTGGATAGAGGAAAATCTTGGTAATTTATAGGGGGTAATAATGCGAATTTTGTTAATGATACCGCGGATGTTAGGGTTTTTAGGTGTGGCGTGGCTGACCTTTGTGGACTGGCTTGGCTGGTTTAACATTGACCTTTTCCCGCCAATTTTTAATTTGGCTGGTTTGCTTGCCCTTTTCATGTTTTTGGACATAAGTTTTTGGATTTCTATGGCACAAATTGCAGGCAATTGGATTGCCAAGATAAAATATCGCGGCAAAATGCCCTCCAAGGACAATTACCAGTGCAAAGTGGATTATATTTTGCCATTTAATGGAAAGTGGACGGTTTTTAACGGCGGCGTGGATGCGGGAATGTCACATTCTTGGAATATTATTTCGCAGCGATATGCCTATGATTTTATAATTATGGACAACAAGGGCAAGTCTTTAGAGGGCGACCCAAAAGCTTTGCAAAGTTATTTTTGTTATGGGCAAGATATTATCGCCCCTGCTGACGGGGTGGTGGTGAAGGTGCAGAGCCGCCACCGTGACAGCCGCGTTAATGGCGTTAAAATTTACAATGACACCTGGGATATACGCGGTAATTTTGTGGTGATAAAGCACGCCGAGGGGGAGTTTAGCGTCTGCGCCCATCTGCTGCCCAGAAGCATCACCGTCCGCAAGGGTGACAGGGTGACTCAAGGGCAAGTTATCGCCAAATGCGGCAATTCTGGGAACACATCCGAGCCACATTTGCATTTCCAATTACAATCAAGCAAATCTTTCTTCGTATCGTCAGGTCTGCCTATTTCTTTTGTGGGTATCACTGGTGAGGAGAAGGAGAATTACGGCTTGGCAGACTCTCGCGGGATGCAAAAGGAAGTTATTGAGGTTGGTGAGGGTCGGGTTTACGTGGGTCGCGGGCTGGAGGTAATGAATACCAAAATAAATTAATGCAACAAAAAAGGCGGAACATCCCGCCTTTTTTTATTTTCCTTGGTTGCCCATTTGCTTTTCCTGAGCCTCAATCATTCTCCGCACCAAATAGCCGCTTGAAAAGCCATTCATCGTGCCAAATCCTCCAGACGCTCCTGTTGGGTAGCCCGAAAACAGGGAGGGGGCAATCTCCGCCGCCGCTTCATAGCGGAATTTGTTCATGGCTTCCTTGTTATTTTCAGCAATTCTGTCCTTATCATCCATAATTCCGTCCTCCTTAAAATCTTTGGGATTATTATTTGCAAAAAGCGAAAAAATATTCCCTCTCCAAGGTCTTGCGCACTGGGTTTTTTTCTGCTATAATATCTCTGTGTGACTTTCTATTGACAAAATAAAACATAACATAAAGGAGAATTTTGAATGTCGAAAAAACCGAAAAACATGCAAACCATGGATGGTAACACCGCTGCGTCTTATGTTTCTTACGCCTTTTCGGAGGTGGCAGGCATTTACCCAATCACCCCGTCATCTAATATGGCGGAAATGGCAGACCAATGGTCGGCAAAGGGCAAAACCAACATGTTTGGGCAGCCCGTAAAGGTGGTAGAAATGCAGTCCGAGGGGGGTGCGGCAGGGGTCATGCACGGCTCTTTACAAGCAGGCGCACTAACCACCACCTACACAGCAAGCCAAGGGCTTTTGCTTATGATACCTAATATGTACAAAATGGCGGGTCAGTTGTTGCCTGCGGTTATCCATGTGTCTGCCCGCGCTTTGGCGGGTCATGCCTTGTCTATTTTTGGCGACCATTCAGACATTATGTCCGTTCGTCAGACTGGTTTTGCTTTGCTTGCGTCAAGCAATGTGCAAGAAGCCATGGATTTAGGGGCGGTTGCCCACTTGTCTACGCTAAAGGCTCGTGTGCCTTTTGTTCACTTTTTTGACGGCTTCCGCACCTCTCACGAAATTCAGAAAATTGAGGTTTTGGATTATGACGATTTGCACAAAATTACAGACCATGATGCCATTAAAGACTTCCGCGCAAGAGCGTTAAACCCAGAGCATCCTGTTACACGTGGAACAGCGCAAAACCCCGACATCTTCTTTCAAGCCAAAGAGGCTTCTAACGAATTTTATAATGCCGTTCCTGGTATTGTTGAAAATTATATGGGAGAAATTAACAAGCTTACAGGTAAGGATTACGGTTTGTTTAATTATTATGGCGCGCTTGATGCAGACAGAATCATTGTTGCTATGGGTTCTGCAACTGACACAATCAAAGAAACTGTTGACTATATGAATGCAAAGGGCGAGAAAGTCGGTCTTGTTATCGTTCATCTGTTCCGCCCCTTTTCAGTGGAACATCTTCTGAAGGTTATCCCTTCTACTGTCACTAAAATCGCCGTTCTTGACCGTTGTAAAGAGCCAGGCGCGTTAGGCGAACCATTGTATCAAGATATTTGCACGGCGGTTCACCAAGCGGGCAAAGGTGACAAGTACACCATTATCGCGGGACGTTATGGACTTGGCTCTAAGGATGTGACACCTGCGCAAATTTTGGCTGTTTATGAGAATTTGGGGGGTGCGTCACAAACCCCATTTACCGTGGGTATTAATGACGATGTAACCAAATTGTCACTAACTGTTGGTGCTGAAATTGATGTAACTCCAGAAGGCACAACAAGCTGTAAATTCTGGGGTATTGGCGGCGACGGTACAGTTGGCGCGGCCGAGAACAGCATCAAAATAATAGGCAACCATACGGACATGTATGCCCAGTCTTACTCCACATTTGACAGTAAGAAAACAAGCGGCTTGACAACAAGTCATTTGCGTTTTGGACATGAGCCAATCCGCTCTCCATACCTGGTAAAAACAGCGGATTTTGTGGGTTGTCATGTGGAATCTTATGTTAATACATTTGACATGACTTCCGACCTTAAAGACGGCGGCACATTCCTTCTAAACACTAGCCACTCTGCCGAAACCGTGGGGAATATCCTGCCAAACAGCATGAAGCGCGCTTTGGCAGAAAAAAATATTAATTTCTATATTATAGACGCAGGGAAAATTGCCCGTGAAATCGGGCTTGGTCACCGCATTAACACTGTGTTGCAGGCGGCGTTTTTTAAGCTTGCCAACATTATCCCTATTGACGAGGCTGTCACATATATTAAGCAAGCCAATGCCGACACCTACAAAAAGCGGGGGCAAAAAATTGTTGACATGAATAATAATGCCGTAGATGCAGGGCTTAACAGCTTTGCAAAGGTTGATGTTCCCGCAGACTGGGCTAAGCTTACCGACCCCGCCAAAGAAACTCCAGACTTTATCAAGTTTAATAACAAAGTTTGTGGAAATTTCGTTGGTGATGTGGTGATGCCTATTGTTACTAATATGGGCGACAACTTGCCTGTATCAACCTTTAAAGGTCGGGAGGATGGCACTTTCCCACAAGGCACATCTGCATATGAAAAGCGTGGCATTGCTGCTTTTGTTCCAAAATGGGTTTCAGAAAATTGCATTGCATGTAATTTCTGCTCATATGTTTGCCCTCATGCAGTAATCCGCCCATTCCTTGTTACTGGCGAGGAAGAAGGCAAAATGCCAGAAGGCTTCCAAGCCATAGAGGTTAAGGGTATTGAAAATATGCGTCTGCACATGGGCATATCTTCGCTGGATTGCACGGGTTGCACCAGCTGCGCGAAGGTTTGCCCTGGCAAAGGCGGCAAAAAAGCCCTTGAAATGGTTTCTGCTGACGATTGCGAAAAAGATATGCCTTTGTGGTATGCCGCAACATCCCTAAGCCATAAAGACAATCCTTTTGACGTGTCAACGGTTCGCGGCTCTCAATACGAAACCCCGTTGTTAGAGTTTTCAGGAGCCTGTGCAGGTTGCGGCGAAACCCCTTACGCAAAGCTCGCAACCCAGCTTTTTGGTGACAGAATGTACATTGCTAACGCTACTGGTTGTTCTTCCATTTGGGGTGCTTCTGCCCCGTCAACGCCATATACAACCAACCATAAAGGGCATGGTCCAGCCTGGGCAAACTCCCTTTTTGAAGATAATGCCGAATTTGGCATGGGTATGCACCTTGCTGTCAGCGTTCGCCGCGAGAAGATGGCAGATGTTTTAAATGAGGTGGCAGAACACATCTCCGCTTCTGATTACCTAAAATCTGCCGCAAAGGCGTGGATTGCAGACATGAATGACGGTGAGAAGTCCAAAACCGCCACAGAAGCCCTGCGCAAAGCCGTTGACGGCATTGACGATTTTGACGGCCTTATCAACCACATCCGCAACAATGATGACATTCTTGTAAAAAAATCCCAATGGATTTTTGGCGGCGACGGTTGGGCGTATGATATTGGCTATGGTGGTCTTGACCATGTTCTTGCCAGTGGCGAAAACATTAATGTCCTTGTTTTCGATACCGAGGTATACTCCAATACAGGCGGTCAATCCTCCAAATCCACTCCCACTGCTGCAATTGCTAAATTTGCCGCCGCTGGCAAACGCATCCGCAAAAAAGATTTGGGCATGATGGCAATGGGTTATGGTTATGTTTATGTGGCGCAGGTTGCCATGGGCGCAGACCGCAACCAGCTGCTAAAGGCAATGTTGGAAGCGGAAGCCCACGACGGCCCTTCCTTAATCATCGCCTACGCCCCCTGCATCGCCCAGGGGATAGACATGCAAAACACCCAAGACCAAATGAAGCGCGCTGTAGAGTCAGGTTATTGGCATTTGTACCGATACAATCCAGCTTTGGAAGATGAGGGCAAAAACCCCTTCCAACTAGACAGCAAGCCACCAACAATGAGCTTTATTGACTATATTAACACCGAGGGTCGCTACACCTCCCTTAAAATCGCCTTCCCAGAAGCTGCCGAAGCCCTCTTCGAGCAAGCTTCCAAGGATGCCCAGCGTCGTCTTGCAAGCTACCAGCGTTTAGCAAACCAATAGTAAATTTACAGGGGTGCATATTGTATGCACCCCTTTTTTATAGTTTGGCAGGAAGTTTCAAATAACAGGGTTGATTTTTTTGGTAAGTTGTGATATTGTAATAAATTAGGAGTTGAGATACATATGTCAAAGCGCAAAAAAGCCAGAGAAGTAACCATATACGAGGAAGCCCCGCCAATACAGCAGGGTATTTTAGAAACCCTTGAAAGCAACTACATGCCTTACGCCATGAGCGTTATTGTTTCCCGTGCAATCCCCGAGATTGACGGGTTTAAGCCTGCCCACCGCAAACTTTTGTATACCATGTACAAAATGGGCTTGCTGACGGGCAACCGCAGCAAATCTGCAGATGTGGTAGGAACAACAATGCGCCTAAACCCCCACGGTGAAGGTGCAATTTACGAAACCCTTGTGCGCCTAACCCGCGGCAACGAAAGCCTTTTGCACCCTTTTGTGGACAGCAAGGGCAACTTCGGCAAGGTGTACAGCCGTGACATGGCATATGCGGCAAGCAGGTACACCGAAGCGCGCCTTGCCCCTATTTGCGGCGAAATTTTTAAAGATATTGACAAAAACACTGTGGAATTTGTGGACAATTACAATGGCACATTAAAAGAGCCTGTGCTTCTGCCCACCACCTTCCCCAACCTTCTTGTAACGCCAAATACGGGGATTGCCGTGGGCATGGCAAGCTCCATTTGCTCCTTTAATTTGGAGGAAGTTTGCACCGCTGTCATCAATTTGCTGAAAAATCCCGACCATGATGTGGCGGAGGATATAAAAGCCCCTGACTTTTCGACAGGGGCGGAGCTTCTGTACAGTAAAACCGAAATGGCGAATATTTACGCCACTGGGCGCGGAGGTTTCAAGCTTCGCTCTGTTTGGAGTTTTGACGCGGACAATAATTGCATAGAAGTGTCACAAATCCCCTACACCACCACAATTGAAGCCATTATTGACAAAATTCATTCTTTGGTAAAGTCTGGCAAATTTAAAGAGATTACCGATGTGCGGGATGAAACAGATTTAAAGGGCTTAAAAATTGCCATTGACATTAAAAAGTCTGCCGACCCTGAAACCCTTATGCAACGGCTGTTCGCCGCAACTCCGCTAATGGACAGCTTTTCCTGCAATTTTAACCTGTTGATAGACGGCAGACCCATGACCCTGGGCGTTAAAGACATTTTATTGCACTGGATAGCCTTCCGCAAAAGGTGTATTCTTGGCCGCCTTGGATTTGACTTGGAGAAAAACGAAGAGAAGCTCCATTTGCTAGAAGGTCTTGCCAAAATTTTGCTTGACATTGATAAAGCTATTAAAATAATACGTGAAACGGAAAAAGAGCGGCAGGTTATCCCTAATTTGTGTGATGGTTTTGGTATTGACAAAATCCAAGCTGAATATATCGCGGAAATTCGTCTGCGCAATCTTAATAAAGAGTATTTGTTAAAGCGGGTTGGAGAACGTGACGCTCTAGTCAAAGAAATTGCGGACATTCAAGGGATTTTAGATGACGAGAGCAAACTTGGGGGAATAATCGCCAAGGAACAGCGGGAGATTATTAAGAAGTTTGGTCAAGAGCGCAAAACCCAAATTGTGGAAGGCGAGGTTGCTGCTGTTCGCCCTGTGGTTTTTGTTGACGATTATCCCGTAAACCTATACCTTACCCGTGAGGGCTATTTTAAGAAAATACCTCACACTAGCCTGCGGGCAAACCCTGCAATTTACGTGAAGGAAGATGATGCAATTATCCAGACCACTGCCGCACAAAATGCTGACAATTTGCTGTTTTTCAGCACCCATCATAATTGTTTCAAAATAAAAGCCCATGAGCTAGAGGACCACAAGCCAAGCCAGCTTGGAAGCTATCTCAACAACGTGCTTTCAAGTGATGAGGGAGAGCAAATTCAGTTTGTGGCGGCAACGGGGGATTACAGCGGTCATTTGCTATTCGCTTTTGAGAATGGCAAGGTCGCCATTGTCACCCTTTCAAGTTATGCCACACAAACGAACCGCAAACGTCTTATTAATGCCATTTCTAACAAATCGCCTTTGATTTATGCAGACCATTTATTGTCCCACCGCAACTATGCCGTAACATTCCTTGGCAGAAAGGGCGAAATGCGCCATTTTGTCTTTAACACAGACATTTTGCCTACCTATTCCGCCAAAAATGCAGGTGGGGTGCAGGTTGCTAAAATGCCCCCGCGGGATGGCAAAATGGTAAGTTTTGCCCCTACAGGCGGGGATACCACTACAGAACTTCTCCCTTCCC
>WQSI01000080.1 GCA_009787945.1 Defluviitaleaceae bacterium | reverse complement strand
GTTGTCTGCCGAAGCAACGAAACTTAGTATATCATCACCTGAAGTAAAAGTCAAGCTTTTTTTTGAAAAAAATTGAATATTTTTTGAAAAAGTTTTTGGGGAGGGGGAAAACCGCTGATTTTGGGGGTTTTTGGGGTTGGGGTGTTTTTAAAATTAGTCAAATTATTCTTCGAATTCACTTTCCTCTTCCTCGCCAAGGAGTTTTTCAATTCCTTTTAATATTTTTTCCACCTTATTTAAGAATAAGCCCAGTTGAAATTATAATCAGCGAAGTGAAAGAAACCGCAAAACAGTTTGATATTTCTAAGATAGGGCGATCAAAAAACCCCCACCAAACCAGAAAAACGGATTGGTGGGGTTCGGGTTTTTGTCGGGCTATTTCTACTCTTCATCTTCATCCTCTTCGTCATCTTCATCTATTGACCTGCGTTTTTCCATTTTCTTTGTTAGTTTTTCTATTTTGTATATAATGAATGATGTGCAGATTGAAATAAACAGGGTGAAGAAAATGGGCATCACAAAAAAGTATTCGTCTACTAACGTATGTGACGTTCCTATTGCTAAAAACCCACTAAGTAAAATAGCTAAAATAGCTACTGGTATGAAATATTTCATAATCAACTGCCAGGGGTAGAGCCTTGAATGTGTAATATCAGTGTTATGTAGTCCGTCATCAACGTGTTTGTTGTGGCTTCACCTAACTTAACGAATAAATTCATAAAATCTACCCTCTTCCTTAAATTTGAATTTCTTGTTAAATAATCCTATCACATGATACGTGAAAAAGCAATAAAAAGTTTATATATTAACAAAGTTTCTATGATATTTCTGCAAAGTTTATTTTAGCACCGACAAAAATTAGGGGTTGCAATTGTTTGTATAATTAGTTATAATTAAACAAAGCAAACAACATCTTTTAGGAGGAGAATATTATGATAAACTTATTTGCGGGGGCGAAGGGCGAAGGTAAGACGAGAAAGTTGATTGGGCTTGCCAACGACCATTTGGCAAACACCACAGGTCACATTGTTTTTGTGGATGATGACAAGCGAAACATGCACCATGTCCACAGGGACATTCGTTTGGTGGACACATCCGAATATCCCCTTTCCAATTATAGGGAGTTTGTAGCGTTTGTTTGCGGTATGATTTCCCAGAACAGTGACATACAAGAAATTTTTATTGACGGGCTATGCGGCATCATTGAGGAGTTGCCTAATGATGACCTGTCTACAGTTATGACTTCTCTAAACAAAATCAGCAACGATAATAATGTGGAGTTTTTTATAACTTTAAACTGCGATGTTGACGCTTTGCCGCCAGATGTTAAAAAATTAATGATTTCATAATAAAAAACCTTCTACCTCGTAATATCGGTAGAAGGTTTTTTATTATTGTCACCAATTAAAAATCAACAACGCAAAAATCGGTCACTAGAACGCATGGGTTACCTTCTTCGTCAAGTCCGAAGTATGAAGGGTAGCACCCATCGCCGAAGCCGCTAGTGAAGCAGACAAAATCCTCGCAATCCCCGCCTAATACGCTGGTCATCAAATAGCTATAGTTTGGCAAGTAAGCCTCAATAAACTCGCCTTGTATCTGGCTATAAAACTGCTCTATGGTGGTTTCCAGCCTCTTAGAAACCGACTTATCCATAAATCCGCCTGTTCCGCTGTCCACCACATAACCTATATAATCGCCTTCTTCAAGGTTAGCAAATTCCGCCTCCGCCTGCTCTCCAGCGGAGAGTGCCATTTCCCACATCACAGGCTTTTTGGTTGAGAATTGTAATATTGCTTGGGCAACTATGCTATCCCCGTTTTTGCCGCCATCAGAGAAATGTGCCACGGACAAATAAACAGGATAATTGCCAGGGCTAACCGTTAAAATAAATGGCTCTGTTTCAAAGTTCGACAGAGGGTCGTTTGCCACAATATGCCCCGTGGGCAGGTTTAAGTCCCCCAAATATTGGCGCACTAACATAAAATCCCCTTGCTTAGAAATCAGGCGCACTTCTTCTTCATATGTATAATTCAAAAGCATTCCCTCTTTAAACAAGCGGAAACCTCCTAACTAGAAATCTATAATACAAAAATCCGTTACCAGAGCGCAGGGTTTGTCATTTTCATCAAAGCCAAAATATGAGGGGTAGCAACCATCGCCGAAACCACTGGAAAATGCTGCAACACTCTTGTGTCCTTCACCTAAAGCATCAACAAGCATATAACTATATGTGTGTACGTAAGTCCCGTTAAGCTCGTCCTCGAATTTGTCCAAAACATAGTTATCCTTTTTAGCTAGTTCGTCTAATTTGTCAGCTATGGCTTTATCCATAAATCCACCTGTGCCGCTGTCTACCCCATAGCCCAAAAATTCGTCCATTTTCATGTTTTCGAGCCTTTGCTCATCGCTGACCATTGCCATTTCCCAGCGGATTGGCTTGTTATTAGATATTTTCAGCATAGCAATAGCCACTCGCCTATCCTCTCCGTATCCATTATCTGGAAAATGTGCTACAGATATGGACACTGGGTAATGACCTGGCTCTACAGTCACTGTAAAAGGCTCGGTTTCAAACAACACAAGGGGGTCATTTGCCACAATTTGCCCAGTGGGTAAATAAATCTCACCCAAATACTTCTTGGTTATGGTAACGACCATATCCTCTTTTTTGCCGCCCTCTAAAATCCTTTTTGAAACAATTTCAACATTGTCCTCAAAGGCATAATTTAGCAGCTTCTCATCTTTGTAAATATTCCTTCACCCTTTCTAACAAATCATCCCATGGGCGGGAGGGTGTCGCGGCGATGCCGTATTTTGCGCACTTATCAACCAACATGTTGCCGTGTAAATGGCTAATTTCCGCCCGATATTCCTGCAAGCCCTCCACTTCCCTATGGGGATAATTTTGCATAATCTGATTTTTGCAAGGTTCGTGAATAAAGACCGCCTCGACCCTCTCACTTGCTACATATGCGGCAAAATCAGGCAAAATAAAGTCGCCTTCCATAATCATGGGTATGTTTTCTTCTAAGTGGTCCGCGATAACGGCAGAAAATCCTGGTGACATATAGCAAACGACATTGAGAAACGTGATTGAAGGAGGGCTACCAGAAGCCTGCGAAGGGGGCTTCTGGTTGGTTTTGCCCGAACGTACAATCGCGATTTCGAAAGTCGTTTGCTATGGCACGACCTACGTCAAAAAGCCACTTGACAGCGTCATCAACCCCTGCTTCCTGCCAATTATTGGCTTTCCAATGGTGTATCAAGGGGAAGGTCTCGGGGGTGGTTGAAACTTCCGCAAAAGCCTGAAAGTCATCCACCCGAACCAAATCCACCCCATAAATCTTAGCCAACTGGCGGGCAATTTTGGTTTTACCAGAGCCAGAAGCCCCGCCAATTAGCAAAATATCCCAATTTCTCTCCATAATTGTTCCCGCGTTTAAGCTGAAGCGCGCTTGGCGGTTTCGAGCAAGGCTTGTTTTAAGTCAGCTTCAATTTTAGTAAGCTCCACCTCAGCAGAACGGCGGTTTTCCGTACCTTTTTGCTGAATGTCAAGGACGCTGTTGATGGTTTCAATTAAATTATTGTTGACAACTTGTATGGTTTCCACAGAAACAATGCCCCGCTGGCTGGCTTCTGCCACGGCAATGCTGGATTGCTTTAATCTCTCGCTATTTTTCACAAGTAGCTGGTTGGTCATGTCAGTAACAGCGTTTTGCGCCGCCATTGCCTTCTCTGCATTGGCAAGCCCAAGGGCAATAACCATTTGGTTTTTCCACAAAGGAATCGAATTAACAATACTGGACTGAATCTGCTCCACCAAGCTAACATCATTATTTTGCACCAAACGAATTTGAGGTGCCATTTGAATAGAAATCATTCGGGTAAGCTTTAGGTCGTGGAGCTTTTTCTCAAAACGGTCTGCCATGGCAACCATATCAGCAAGACGCTGGGCATCCCCTTCATCCCCGCTTTTTTCAGCAAGCTCCCGCTGGGCAGGAATGTCGCTTGCGCGAAACTCTGCCAAACGCTCTTGCCCTGCCACGATATATAATGTAAGCTCCCTCAAATAGTCCATATTGTGGTTAAACATTTCCTCAAGCATGGCAACATCTTTTTGCAAGGTGCGCTGATGCCCCTGCAATTGGCGGACAATGCCGTCAATATTGGTTTCAACTTTAGAAAAGTTTGCCATTAGGCGGCTTGCAGACTTGCGGGCGTTTTTAAAAAACCTGCCAAGCCCTGTGGCTTGCCCTGCGTCTGGGTCAAAGGTTTTAAGCTCCACAACAAGGTTGGACAAATCCCTGCCAACCTCGCCCATGTCCTTGTTGCGCACATTTCCCAGAACATTGTCAGAAAATGCCGCAATTTTATTTTGGGCAGACACGCCATAATTCATTACAACTGCCGTGCTGTTAATGTCAATTTGGCTCATAAACCCTTTAACGGCGGTCTGTTCTTCTTCATTTAAAGCTGACATGGAAAACTGAGGGTCGGCAGGCTTGTTAGCCTCTTGTTGCGCCACTTGTAAGTCATACTTTGGAGCGGCATCCCCTAAATCAAGGGTTAATGTTGGTATGTTTGACATCTATTTGCCCTCCTTTTTCTTTGCAATCTTGCTCATATCCCATTTTTTGCCAAAATTGGCTTGCATGGCTGCCGCTGGCACTTTTTCGCTCATCTCTGCTGCCATGCGCTCTCTGTGGGTTGCCAACGGCTCTTCTGCTTGCTTGGCTTCGTTGGTTGCGGTTACATTTTTGCCGTCTTTTTCAACTAAATCCATAGGTATCTCCTCCAAAAATCTTGATTTTAGGTTATATCGGGTTTCGCCGTTGGTCATCCTCCGCTGGGCGTGGGTGATGTACAGCTGCTCCCGTGCGCGGGTTATGCCCACATAGCACAAACGCCGCTCTTCTTCCATTTCTTTTTTGTCGCCAGTTGCGGCTCGGTATCCAGGGAAAATTCCTTCTTCCAAGCCTGGCAAAAACACAGTTGGAAATTCCAAACCTTTAGATGAGTGCAGGGTCATTAGAGCCACTGCGTCATCATTTTCGTTAAGGGCGTCAATATCAGCCACCAAAGCAACCTCTTCTAAAAATGCAGGCAGGGTCACTTCGCCTACTTGTGCCAATTCAAATTCAGCAACTTTACTGACAAGCTCTGCCAAGTTTGCAGCCCTGTCTGTTCCCTGTGCCTCATCTTCATCAGCTATAGATTTATCATATCCACTTTTTGACAACACAGCCTTGGCAAACTCACCCAAAGTCAAGTTTTTAGCATCCTGCTGAAGCTCTTCGATTAGGGAAACAAACTCCCCTATTTTTGCGGCGCGGGCTTTGTTTTGGGTCAACTCCCCTGCCCTTCGTAGGGCTTCATAGAATTTTATGCCCTGTTCATTTGCCACACCTTCAAAATATTCAATTGCCGCATCGCCAATGCCCCGTTTTGGCACATTTATAATACGCTTGATGGAAATATCATCCAAAGGATTGGCAATTGCCCGCATATATGACAAAGCATCCTTAATTTCACGGCGTTCGTAAAAGCGAAGCCCCCCAAAAATCCTATAGGGAATATTCCGTTGGACTAGCTTGTCCTCAATAACCCGTGACATGGCATTGGTGCGGTAAAGTATGGCAAAATCCTTGCGGGGCTGACCTTTTGCCACGCCCTGCTCAATTTTGTCTACAATATAATCAGCCTCTGCCAAATCGCTTTCAGCGCGGTGCGTCTTAATTGGGTCGCCGCCGTCAGCTTCTGTCCACAACACCTTGCCCTTGCGCCCGTCATTATTAGCAATAACTGCGTTTGCGGCTTCTAAAATCTTGCTCGTGCTACGATAGTTTTGCTCTAATTTAATGGTAACAGCCCCTGGGAAATCCTTCTCAAAATCCAAAATGTTTCGGATGTTTGCCCCGCGCCAGCCATAAATGCTCTGGTCGTCATCGCCAACCACGCAAATGTTACCATGACCGCTTGCTAATTTCTTTACCAAATTATATTGCGCCGTGTTGGTGTCCTGGTATTCATCTACCATAATATAACGAAAACGATGGGCATATTTTTCTAGCACCTCTGGAAATTTATCAAAAAGCTCCAAAGTTTTGAGGATTATGTCGTCAAAATCTAGGGCGTTATTGCTCGCCAGCTGCTTTTGATATTTTTTGTAAATTTCCCCAATGGTGTCTGCTCGGTAGCCTCCAGAAAACTTAACATACTCCTCAGGACCAATCATCTCATCCTTGGCGCGCCCAATCTCCCCAAGCACCGCCTTTGGCACATACATTTTCTCATTTAAATTCATCTCTTTAATCACAAATTTCATCAGCCTAGTGCTGTCGTCTGTGTCATAAATTGTAAATGAATTTTCATAGCCAAGATGATGAATGTCCCGTCGCAAAATCCGCACACAACAGGCGTGGAAAGTGGAAACCCACATATCATGGGCACCCCTAGGCATCAGCTGCTCCACCCTTTCTTTCATCTCCTTGGCGGCGCGGTTTGTGAAGGTTATCGCCAAAATATTGTATGGCTGGGCAAAATTTGCCGCAATATATGCCATACGATGGGTCAGCACCCGCGTTTTGCCGCTGCCCGCCCCTGCAATTAAAAGAAGAGGGCCATCAGTGTGCAAAACAGCCCTTGCCTGCTCTGGGTTTAACCCCTTTGTGAAATCTATATCCATGTTCAAAATAATTCCCCCTAAAAATGTCAAGTACATTATACATTAAACAAGCCCTCTTGTAAAGCCTAAATGATAAAAGGTTGTATTGCGGCGATTATGGGCGTGCAACCCGCAAATCATCAATAAGTAAGATTTTTATAGTGTCTGATGTATCCATAATAAGCTCCATAGCGACAATTTCACCAGAAAGCCCAAACCTTTCTGTTGGAATTGGCAAAATTTGCAAAATAGGTTCGTAATCTCTTGCCATATATTGCAAAATGGGCGTGAATAAGGGGGTTGTAATGGGCTTTGGTACGCCACCGAACTCATCCACGTGGATATATGCTGTGTTGCCGCCCGCATCAGTCAGGCGGATTTGGAAACCAATGTCAACATAAGTGTTTGCTGTCAGCGACATATAAATCACATCCCCCGCAATCACAACATCCCTTGCAAAATCCATACGGAAAGTGGGACTTTCTTCGTTTCTCCACTGCAAGCGCAAAGCCCTGTTGTTTCTTCCTTGCATGTTCCACCACGTCCAACCTGATAGATTTGAAGCGGAGTAGGTCACAAGCCCCGACGTGGACTGGGTAAGGTCAAAGCCTGTTTCAAAATCATCCAACATGGTCATGGTGCTGTCGGCAAAGTCCATAATATAATAGGTGGCGGGCAGCCATTCTGCCCCGTGGTTGAAATGGTGGAAAAGGGCGGTATATTCTGCTCGGTCAAATAAAGTTGCTTCAAGAAACGCACCAATCAGCACCTTTGCCGCCATTTGTTGCTCTTCTAAAGGCATACGCATTCGGCGGTTGCCTGTCAGCCCCATAAGCCCACCAGAATCATTTATCCAAATGCTGTTAAATTGCCCATGGTTGGCGTGTTGCATCCACACGCGGGCTTTTATACCGCTTTCAGACACATCTACACGGCGGTACATGTCAGCACCTTGGAAGCTGGTCACGTCCTTATCGTGTCCTCCGTGTATTGTTAGATAATTTACTCCAGTTAAATAAACCTCTAGCCCTGCGGGGTTGTATTGACGATGGGTTGGGGCGA
>WQSI01000079.1 GCA_009787945.1 Defluviitaleaceae bacterium | reverse complement strand
CTTTAAAACCCCGTCATCCACACGGCTAAGGGATTTTTCAATCATCTCACTGGCTTCTTTGGCGGCGGTGGCAGAACGCCCCGCAAGGCTGCGCACCTCGTCTGCAACAACGGCAAAGCCCTTACCATGCTCCCCTGCCCTTGCCGCCTCTACGCTGGCGTTTAAGGCAAGCAGATTGGTCTGGAAGGCAATTCCTTCAATAATTCCAGCAACCTTTGCAATTTCCGCGCTAGACGCTTTAATTTCGTCCATGGTTTCGGACATTTCCCGCATATAATCCTCACCAAGGTGGGCAGCTTCTTGCACTTTATCGGACAAGATTTTTGCTTGCCCTGCATCATCAGCGTTTTTGCGGGTTTTTTCGGTTAATACGCTAATTGCTTCGGTAGCCTCGCTGGTGGATGCCGCCTGCTCTTCAAAACTGCTCATCATTTCGTTTGTAGAATTAGCGATAATCACAGCACCATCTGATACCTGGGTAGATGCGGAACGAATTTCTTGAACAAGTTCGCTGACGGTATGGGTGATGGCGTTGATAGCCTCTTTAATTTCAGCAAATTCTCCAACATAAGCGCGTTTAACCTCTATGCGCAGGTTCATCTTGCTAACTTGAGTAAGCAATGTGCTGATTTCTTTTATATAGGACGATACAGTATCAATGGTAGCATTTACAGAATTTTCAATTTTCAAAAATTCTCCTTGGTAGTTACCTGTTATTTTGCGGCTAAAATCACCTTTGCTTGCGCGCCCAAGCACCTCTTCAATCTCATTAACGGGAGTTGCGATGGCGTCTACAAGATTGTTAACAGAGAGCAAAATCCTTTTCCAATCCCCTTCAAAATTGTCAGCATTGCTGTAGCCAAAATTGCCTTTAACGGCCTGGCTGATAACCTTGTTAATTTCTTCGCTAACGCCTTTCAAATTCTCTGTTACTCCAAGCAAAGAGTTGGATAAAATGACCTTATCCCCAGGCAGGTCCTCCATGGTAGCATCAAAATTGCCCGAACCAATCTCTTTAATAATGCCGATAACGCCACCAATTGTATTTACCTCGCTGTCAACAAGCTCATTGGCACTGTCAATGGTTTGCTTGAAAGAGTTTTGGTATTTGCTTGAATTAATACGATAATTTATGTTGCCATTTTTACAATACTCGTAATTAAGCTTGTTTAGGTCATTTGTCAAATTCTTCATAACATCAAGAAGAACAAACATTTCTGCACCCAAATTACCCATTTCATCATAAGAAACCCGCTCCCGCGACACATTGGTGTCAAGGTTTCCAGACGCCACATCTTTAGAAAGCGTGGAAATTTCAGCAAGAGGTTTTGTTATGGATGAAACAATGGTGAAGGACATTAAAACCGAAAAAGCAAGCCCAATTGCAACATAAACAAGAATCATCTGGTTAGAATGTGCCATATCAGCGTTTTGCTGGTTTAAGGTGTTGTAAATTTCCAAATACACAGACCTATCGCTTGCGCTGGTGTAGGCATCAGCTGCCCTTCCGCTCACCATGCTAATCATTTGGTCACCTTGGCTCATCAAATCCATACGGCTGCTGATGCCGCTCCAGGCAATAAACAATAAAGCAAAAACGATAAAACCAAACATAAAGTAAAGCCTTGGACCTATCCGCACTTTTCTTAACAATTTTTGCATGTTAAAAAACCTCCTATTTTAGCTATAATGAAAATGGGTTTCATTTTACCATAAATAACACACTATGTCAAGCTTTTGTAAAATATTAAAATTAAAAAAGCGCGACCAGTCGACCATCTGACGCGCTTGTTTTTGTTGATTATCTTTTCTCCACCACAAACTTGATGGAAGTTTTAGATTCGCCATCTATTTCCAATTGGGCGAAAGCAGGAATACTAATAAGGTCAATGCCATTAGGTGCAACATAACCCCTTGCAATTGCAATGGATTTAACAGCTTGATTGACGGCGGCCGCCCCGATGGTTACCACTTCAACAGGCTCACCTGTACGTACAACAGCAGCAATGGCACCTGCAACAGATTTGGGGACCGAGTTTGCTGAGACTTTTAGAGTTTCCATGAAAAATTCCTCCTTATGGCATAATATACAACTACCCAGGAATATTATATCACATTAATATCCATTTGTAAAGGGGAAATTTTATGATTCGTCCAAAAATTTTAAAAAATGGTGATGGGGTGGCTTTAATTGCACCGTCCACACCGCCTGAAATGCCCCATTTAGTGGACTTTGCGGTGGATTTTGCCAAGTCGCTAGGTTTTAGACCCATCCTTGGCGAAAGCGCGCGGGCTACATATGGTTATTTGGCAGGGGATGACGACCTGCGGGCAGATGATGTTAACTGGGCATTTGAAAACCCTGAAATTGCGGGCATTTTCTGCCTGAGGGGCGGCTATGGCATACAGCGGATTTTAGATAAAATTGACTTTGAGAAGGCGGCTGCAAACCCCAAGCCTTTTTTTGGGTACAGCGATGTAACTGCCCTGCACACTGCATTTAACCAAAAATGTGGGTTTATTACATATCATACGCCAATGCTTGCCACGCCAGGTTTTGTTCGGGCAGACGGGTACACCCTGGATAAATTTGCCAGGCAAATGTTTGGCACGGGAACGGGGGAGTTGCGCAATCCCGAGAGCTTTAATTGGGATTTTTTGGTAGGCGGCACTGCAATCGGCCGTCTTTGCGGGGGTAATCTTGCCATTCTTGCGTCATCTTTAGGTACGGATTTTGAAATTGACACCCGCGGTAAAATCCTTTTTATTGAAGAGGTGGAGGAAGAGCCTTACAAAGTTGACAGAATGTTAAATCAGCTGCGGCTGGCGGGTAAATTCGCAGACTGTGCAGGTGTGGTCTTTGGGGATTTTGCGGACTGTTTAGCAAAAGACCCTGACAAAAGCCTTGAAATCCCCGAAATTATCGCTAATTTAGAGCTTACAGTGCCTACAATGACTGGTTTTCGTTGTGGTCATTGTTACCCAACCGCCTCTCTGCCTATGGGTGCTTTTGCCCGCCTAAGCTCTGCCGCAAACAAGTTTGAGGTGCTAGAATGATGGCGGTGGTGCGTGTTCCTGTAGCTCCTGTTTACAGGGATGCGCGGATGGCAAGCGAGCGGGTGGATGAGGTTTTGCATGGCTGGCAGGTGGAAATTTTAAGCAGGCATATGGAATTTTGCCACATTTCTACCGACTACGGCTATCAAGGCTTTGTTTTGGCGGCAGATTTGGAGCTTACCCCTCTTCCATCTCCTTGGACAACCAGATGTATTTCCCATAACTTTGCAGATGTTACAGCAACCCCCCATGTTCGCGGGGATGTGATTACCTCTTTGCCCTTTGGTGCTTTTGTGGATTTGCGGGGGGGAGCCCAGGAATATGCCCCTGTAGGGCTGGCAGGGGGGAAGGCTGGCTATATTCGTGAAAATTTTCTGAAAACCCGCCTGCCACCCGCAGATAATGAGGACGAATTGCGCCAAAACCTTTTAAATGCCGCTAAAATGTACCTAAACACCCAGTATCGTTGGGGGGGCAAAACACATTTGGGTATTGACTGTAGCGGGCTGACATTTATGGCGTATAGGCTAAATGGGATAACCATTTGGCGGGATGCACATCATAAAGAAGGCTTCCCTTTGCGTAAGATACCCCCTGCCGTTGCCAAGACGGGAGATTTACTTTATTTTCCAGGGCATGTTGCCATGATTGCAGAAGATGGCAGGATAATCCACTCATCCCATGGCAATGGTGTGGCTAAAATTGAGAAATTGGCTAAATATCAACCAGAACCTCTCTACGCTTGCACAGTTTTCTAACCAATTTTAATGATATTTAACAAATTTACTGACAAATTTAAAAAAACACTTGACATTTTTGTCGAAAAAGTTTATACTTGAATGGATAGAAAAAGGAGTGGGATACTATGGAAAATTTTGAAAACGAGTTGTTTTATGGCTTTGATGGTGAAAAGTTTACTGGCTTTGGCGGAAATTTGAAGAAAATCCGCAAAGATAGGGGCTTTACAGCCAAAGAGTTAGCGAGTTTCATTAGGGTTTCACCTTCTTACATTGCCCTTATCGAAAAGGGTCATAGGCGGCCAAGCCTTGCCACCTTTTTAAGGATTTGTAAGTTTTTTGATGAAAGCCCTGAAACGATGCTTGAAGCCCCAGCAAGTTCCTTGAGGTTAAGGGAATCTGGCGGCACATTTAACGAAAAATCTGAAAAACGCGGCATCCAACGCAGCACAATTATGGGAATGCTTGAAGTCTTTAACGAAAAAGAGCTTGATTATATAATAGCCAAGCTGAAGGCGTTTAAGGACTTTGCCCATTCTGACAAAGCATAATAACAAAAATCCACCTGTGGTTTGGGTGGGTTTTTTGAATTGTAGGAATTGGTAGGGGCGCGCATTGCGCGCCCGTTATATAACAAAAGTAATGTTGATGAAGGGTACGTTTGCCCGACAACGGGCGCGCAATGCGCGCCCCTACCACAGTATGAAAAATCCACCTATAATTTAGGTGGATTTTATTTTTATGTATTCACCCTAGCCCAAAACTTACCCGCAAAGCTCTGTCCACTCTGGACATAAAGCTTTCGTCTAAATGGCATATTTTTTCTCGCAAGCGTTTTTTATCCACCGTTCGCACCTGTTCTGCCAGCACAACCGAATCCTTTACTAATGTGTATTTTGTGCAGTCTATTTCGATATGGGTGGGCAGTTTTGCCTTGTTTATTTGGCTTGTGATGGCGGCGCATATGATGGTCGGGCTGTATTTGTTGCCAATGTCGTTTTGCACGATAAGCACTGGGCGCAAACCGCCCTGTTCAGAACCCATAACAGGGTCTAAATCGGCATAATAAACATCTCCCCGTTTAAATTGCATAATTCACTCTCCGTATATTCGCTATTTAATACAAAAATAGTATTGTCCTAGCGCAAGGGTGTTATACCCAATATATGCAGAAAGTGTAAATATTTTACATTTATTCGCTGACGTTCACCTGAAAGGTATCATCAGGCATTTCTGGATTAAATTCAAATGTATTGTAAGCGACGATTACCCTCTCTGCCCCTGCCTGGTCGAAAATTACCATGCGCAAGGGGTTAAGGCTGTCGTTGCAGACCCACAGGCGGGCTGCGCTGATATATGGATGCTCCCCAGGGATTACGGTTTCCAGCACCGTTGACAGGGCCTCGTCCGTGGCTGATGCTGTCACTGTTACCTCGTTGCTTGTGATGAAATTGCGCACAAAGCTCGTTAACAAAATCTCTACCCGCTCTGGAACTTCTTCTGCCTGCTGGGTTACAAAACCCCCAACATTAGGGTTAAATTGGGATATTGTCTGCCCGTCAAAAATGGTTGTGTTTCCTGCCACATTATCGGGGGATGTTACCTCTATGCGGTACTGCCCGCTGGCAAGGGCGTGCTGGGTGGTTTCGTAGACATGGGTGTTGTTGTTGGAAATATATGTAACCGTAGCCTGGGCGGAAAAGCCTTCCATGTTTACCAAACGCCTATGAATTTGCTCGTAAACATCCCCGTCAACCAAACCCGCCACCGCACCGCAAGCCGCAAGCCCAAACAATCCCAGGCACAAAACCAAGCCCGCCAATAAAAACTTTTTCATTTTAAACCCTCCAAAATTATTTGCTTTGTCCAATTATACGAGCCTTCACTGCCGAATATGTGTTCAAAAACACCACTTGTATAAAATCCCTTGAAACTGCCGCAAAAATTGAATACAATAGATACAGGAGGTGAAGCGGTGAAGGTTGAAATTAAAATTGATGAAGATTGCGCAGAAACTTGGGTGGGCATCCACACAAATGCCATGACGGACGACATTATAGAGCTTGCCCGAAAAATTTCTGAATACAAGCCAGCAACCCTTGCGGGCTTTCGTGGTGAAAGGGTGGTCATGCTTAACCCTGCGGACATTTTGCGGTTTTACTCTGCTAATCAAAGGGTTTATGGGGTTACGAAGGATGAGGAATATACCGTGCGTTTGCGGCTGTATGAGCTAGAAAATCAATTGCCCCCTGATTTTGTCCGCATTTCAAACTCCGAAATCATCAATTTAAAGTGGGTTGCAAGTTTTGACCTAAGTTTTGTTGGCACGGTATGGGTGAAATTTAAAAATGGCAGTGACACCTATGTGTCTAGGCGGTATGTTCCAAAAATAAAACAAAAATTAGGAATTTAAAGGAGGATATTATTATGAAGAAAAAGGCTGTTTTACGTGGTTTGTTAGGTGTTCCCCTGGGTATCACCATGGGCTTTATCGTTTCTATCATTATTTCCCTGGCAATAGGGGATGGCAATTTTACCCCTGTTGTGCCAGAAATGGCAGAGTTGTTCTCTAACGAAATTAATGGGGTTTTGTTTAATGTAATGCTGTATTCGGTGCTTGGCGCAAGCTTTTCTGCGGCAACCGTCATTTGGGAGATGAAGGATTGGAGCATAGCAAGACAAACCATCACCCATTTTATTATCTCTGCGGGAACAATGATGCCTGTTGCTTGGTTTGGGCATTGGATGGAGCGCACTCTGGTGGGTCTTATAATCTTCTTCGCTGTATTTGTTGTGATATTTGCCAAAATTTGGGTTATACAGTATCTGGTGTGGCGTAAGCGTATTCATGGGATTAATGAGAAAATTGAGGGTTAGGTAACGTCTACGAAACATAACCTGTCGAAATTTTTTGTACAAAAATTGGAATACGCTGACATTTATTTCCATATTTGTCCAGTTGGTATGTGGTACAATCCTTCCAACAACAAATTTGGAGGGAAAATATTATGAATAACAATCCATTTCAGCTACCAACAAACATACGCCAAATTGGCACGGCAGGCGAGGGGCTGAAGATATATGTAGAAGATTATGTTTGCAGCTATCTGCGTCAATATGCCGAGTCTGGCGGCCATACGGAAAAAGTCGCCTTTTTGGTTGGTAAATATATGATAATTGACGGCGAGCCTTATGTTTTCATTAGCGGGGCAATCCAGGGCAAGTACAGCGAGTATAAAGACAATATGGAAAGCTTTACAGACCAAAGTTTTGATTATGCAATGGAAGAGCTTGACAAATACTTCCCAGGCTGTGAGGTTTTAGGGTGGATGCAGTCACAACCAGGTTATGGGATTTACCTTAACCCAAGCTATGCTGACTACCATATGTCAAATTTCACCCGTCCGTACCAGTTGCTTTTTGTTATGGACCCTGTTGAGAAGCTTAACATGTTTTACAGTTGGAACGAAACCATGACGGGGGTTGGGGAAGCAAGCGGCTATTTTGTTTATTATGACCAAAACAAAGGTATGCAGGAATATATGAACGACAACCGCATAACCCGTGCCAAAATTGCCAAAGCCACAAGACCGCTGGAAGATGCCAAGCCAATTCCCGCACCTGTCACAACCAAGGTTACTGAACCTGTGCCAGCCACACGTTTGCGCCTTTTTGATGAAAGCAGAGATAAAAGAACCGCCCCCCCTGCCCCCAAAATGGCAGAACCAATGACAGGCAGGGGCAACCGCTTTATGGGCGGGGTGAAAACAACTCCTGCCAGCGACAAAAAAGAGTCGCGAAGCACAGATGACAACCGCCGCACATCAAACCTGCTTATTGGGCTGTGTGCTGTGCTGTTTATCACCACCTTTATTATGGGGGCGGGGCTGTTGCAAAGTGACGGGCGCATTGCCGCGCTGGAGTCCGCTATGATAACCATGGACAATAACAATTTGATAATTGCTGACCAG
>WQSI01000078.1 GCA_009787945.1 Defluviitaleaceae bacterium | reverse complement strand
TACGGTTGCAACAGTTGCGTCACTTGTTGACCAAGCGTAGTATGGATGGGTTGCATCTTCTGGAGATACGATTGCTACAAGTTGGACAGAACCACCAGTTATCAATGTGATTTCATCATCGCCTTGAATTTCTATACCCGTTACGAAAATTGGGGTAGAAACTGTTACATTAAGCTCATTAACGTTCAAGCCGCTCCAAATATGTTGAGAGAACGTGCCAGGCTGGTTATTTCTGTTAAAACCATGGATAAACGCTTGGTTTATAGAGAGGTTTTGCACGTTTTCGTGTACACTTACAAGGCCGCCATTGGCTTCAAGGTCAAACCAACCAAGTCCAGGATTAGTCCAAACGGAGCTGACAGCAGACCAACCTGGTGTACCCAAAATGGAATCCAATGTTGGGATAACAGAGTATCCGTCAATTAGCCAGAAGGTTAGGTTATTGTCGCCTTCAACTAAAGTGGTTGGAAGGGTAGCTGTAAAGTTACCGTTTGGTGCAATTTCTGCAAGCACTGGACGGTTGCCTTCTTCATTGTCACCAGCTAACACCCAAAGGGCAAGGTTGGTTGGCAAGTTTACAGCAGGTCCAAATGGGTTTGGCATAGCAGGGAAACCTGGAATTTGGATGCTTTCTCTCCAAATATCAAAGGTTACATTGTCTGCGATAGCATCAGCAAGCCAAGCGTCAAAAACATTACCAGTTACGGTTATGTTGTTTTCGGTGGCATCTGTAATGGTTGTCAAGTCGAGGATTTGCTCGTCTAAATCAACCGCATGACCATTGATGTTAACTGCATTAAACACAGGCGCAGTATTGTCAACAGAGAAAGGTACAAAAATGTCTTGAGAGAAACGTGTTGGTGGTACAAAGCCGAATGTTCCTGGCAACTGCTCAGAAATACCCATTACCAAGAAGAAGTCGCCTTCCTCGTTAAATGGTACGCGAGGGGTTGCCCCTGGCGGGATAAGAGCAGGGCCGCTTAGTGGTTGCAAGGAGGCAAGAGGAACAACCGCTCTGTTAAGCTCGCCTAGAGCAAAGTTAATATTTGCTGGGTTTGGCGCGAAAATCGGATGCCAGTTAGCAACAACGCGAGAAGAAACGAAACCAACAATATGCTCTCTGTTTTCAGAGTGATACCAGTTAGCCGCTGTAACGCCCTCTACATCTCTTACAACCCACATATCAGCCGTAAAGCCAGACTGAGGTACGTAGAAGATACCAAGTTCGCTTGCTTCTTGATTTTGTGCATTGTCGCCTGTAGAAACTACAGGACGATAAGTGAAAATTTCAGTAATAGCAATGCCAGCTTGGGCTGGAGTTCCCAAAACAGCTGCAAAAGGCATACGAAGAGTTTCGCCTGCTGTGGTTACAACAGTAAATTGACCTTGGAAGTGAAGCCCCATGTAAGCAGCATCTTCTGGCATTTCAATTGTTGCTGTAAAGGTGGTTGGGCTTGGTTGTGCAATTTCAAGACCAATATCATGTCCTGCATTTCTTACATTTGTGAAGAATTCGTGGGTAACGCTTTCAATTTGCCCGTTATGTAGGTATGCGGTTAACGTGCTAACCTCACCAAGACCAAGCAAACCAAAGGACATAGAACCTGCTTGAGTTGTGTAACCAAATCTACCAGGAGCTGTACCAACTCTGCTTAGCGGAGAGGTTAGCATTGCGGTAGCTTTAGCACCAGCGTAAGCATCAGCACCACCAGCACCTGTATCAAACACACCTGGGAAACCAAGTGGTCCTTGGGCATTGTAGAAAGAGCCAAGACGTGGGTAGCTGTAAGCGTTGTTCATAATGCGAGCGCGCACTTCCCAGTAATCTACGCCCCAACGAGAGTATAGAGTGTCGTTATCATGGCTGATTACAGGGTCAGAAAGATAGTCAAGGATAAGAGCGGCAACACCAGCAACGGTTGGAGCAGACATAGAAGTTCCGCTGAACCAACGATATGCGCCAGTATAGTCATAATCATCATTATCTACTGTCCACCATGGCACAGATGACAAAACGATTTCGCCATGAGAGCCAATGTCTGGGCGAATGTCGTAAGAACCATCAACAGGACCACGTGAAGAACCGATGTTTACACGCTCGGTAATTGGCCAATCGCCTGCAAAGTCAGTAAACACAAAGTTCATTTGACCTTCGTTGTAATTGATAGTGTTTACAAATTCAACACCTAATTCGTGACCTATAGCAAATAGCGCATAATAAGGGTCGAATTGGCTTGGGGCTTGCCCAGAAGGAATAGCGGCTCCTGGATTGTTAACAGAGATAACTCCTGCAAGACCCATATCACGGGCGCGGTCAGCCGCAACGGTAAAGGCGTATCCTCTGCGGATAACAACCCAAGCGCCCTCAAGCTCTTCGCCGTATAGGTAATATAATTGGTCAAAGTCAGCTTGATTACCACCACCAGCATTAACAACAGCGTTGCCAGCGGAAGCTGGGCTTCCTGGAGTAATAGGCATTGTGAAAATTCTCATTTCTCCTGTTGCGGGGTTAAAGTTTTCATGTGCATTTGGATGGTTTGAAACGATTCTGTCGTTATCAAGGGTTCTCCACATAACTGGGTTCATGGTTTGACCACCCATAAAGGAGATAGTTCCATCAATGTCACCTGCTGTAAAGTTCAAGCCAAAGTTGTATTGACCAGGAACAGCAACAGCGTTCATTGCAACGGTGATACCAGTTGGAGCGTTGGCAGGGCCTGTCAACGTGTGGAAGCCAGGGCCAGCGTTACCAGCAGAATTGGTAAAAATTGTGCCAAACTGCACAACGATATTGTTAACAGCAATGGTTGACGCGCCAAATGGACCAGCAGCACCAGAAATGGAGATGTTAACAACGTCTGGTCTGTCAAGAGCAACGCGCTCGATACCATCAACAACGCTGCTTCCAACACCACTTCCGCCAAAACCAAGAGAGCGATAGTGAACAGCCATAGCACCAGGAGCTATACCAAGCATACCCTCAGCACCAGTATAACGACCCATAGCGATACCAGAAACGTGAGTACCGTGGGAGGTTAGCTGTGCTACAGTTGGGTTGCCAGGGTGACCTGGGCGGGTTTCCATTGGGCTGTTTGGATTTGGGTTAGCACTAACACCTGGCATAAAGTCCCTACCTACGTAGAAATACTCTAATTCGCCATCGGCATTAGGAGCAAGGATAAGGTCGGCTTCTGTGATATGTAACGCGCCTCTGGCATGCATTTCTTCCATAGTTGGGAAGCTGCCCCAGAAGGCTGGATGATTGTAGTCAATACCACTGTCGATAATTGCCATCAAAACGCCTTCGCCAGTGATGCCTTGGGCATGCAGAGCGTCAGCATTTGTCATGGCACGTCCAGCGCGAACGCCAGGAGGGCCAACGATGTCAGCAGTCATAAGAGAGGCGATTGTTGCCATGTCGTCCATTGCCGTTTCTGTGATTGGGTCAATGGTTACGGTTTCGTTAGGGTAGATTGCGCGCACACTTTCAAAATTCAACAGCTGTTCTACCATAAAAGAAGGAATGGTGATGGCAACGCCGTTAAGGGCGAAACGCCATTCGCTGGTGATTTCAAAAGGTGTAACATCGCGTCTGAATTGGTTTGCGCCGAAAAGGGCATTAAGCTCTCTTCTAAACAAATCATGGTCATCTTCCACAATTTGCTCTGCTGCTGCAAAAGGCATAAATCCGCCTTCTTCTTCAGCTTCAAGCACTTGTATGCCAGCAGGGGCATTTTCAAATACTACGATAACACTTACAGGCTCACTGCCGCCTGTGAGGGCATAAGCACCTTCAAAGCCGATAAGCCCGCTAAATTGGGATTCCAAATTTACAGCCTCGCGGGCAGCGAGTCTGGATTGTGCCAACTCTTCTTGGAAAGCCGCCACAAGAACATTTTGGCTAGTAGGAAGTGTTAAATCTTCCACTTGTTGAGTTTCGCCAAATCTAGGCAGATAAGGCAATTCGGCAGGTTGTGCCATAATCGCAGGTGCAGCACCAACGGTCATTAAGACGGTTAAGAAACCTGCCACACCTCTTCTTAAATTACTTTGAAACTTTTTTGTTTTTAATTTTTTTGAATTCATAAAAATCTCCTCTCATTAAATCCTGGATAATTATCAGAAGCTTCCACTACCCTCCTTCCTTGCTTCGTAACGCTTTTGTAATATTATTGTAACCTTGCTTGAAAGCCTTGTCAAGGATTTTCTGGATTTTTTTATCATATTTTTTTGTCGAAAATACGTGTAAAAAAAGAGTGCACAACAACGCGCACTCATCAGTTTATTTTTTTGAATTCATCATCATCTTTGACAAGGCAGACACATCCGCCACGGCAGTTTTTGCCGCTTTCTTGTTCTGCTCTTGTATAAGCTCGTAAACTTCTTGCCTGTTTACGGGTATATGGCGCGGCGCATCAATGCCGATTTTTACGGCATCCCCAGCCACCGATAACACAGTGATGATGATGTCATCACCAATTACAATGGTTTCACCTTTTCTGCGGGTTAAAGCCAACATTATGCTTCCTCCCCTTCTTCGGTTGCCCCAAACAGTATGGCACGTATTGGAAATTCATCCCCTTGGCAAACAATTTGCTTACCCCGCTTTTTGTCATAATCTATCAGCACAGGTCCTTTAAGGTTTACCGTGGTTTGGGTCATATCCTCAAAAACCGTGGCAATGTTGTAGATGGCAGTGGAATTTACATCAAACCCATCTTTTTCCACAAAAGGGTGCACCATGGGGGCATAATCGGGGTAAAAATCATCCATATTCGCCAAAACGAACACCAATTCTGCGTCATCTACAGATTGCAGAAATGATATGGGGTTAGGGGTTTCACCTTCGGGCTCTTGGAATAAGACAACAAAGCGAGTTGCTTTAGCAAAGCCTGGCAGACCCTCCTCGAAATTTATTATATCGGCAGGGTTAATTTCAATTTCACCAAAATTACTGGTACTTATCGTCACTGGCATCTCTCCTTTTAGGGGCGCATATATGCGCCCCTATATATTGTTGCCGTCAAATTACGTTATTATGCCAAAGCTTCCAAGCCCTGCTTGACAGCTTTCATATTAACATCAACAAGTTCCTTTTTGCCTGCAAAACGGCGGGTTAATGCCTGTTCCAACTCATCAATGGTAAACAGACCAGTCTTTGTTAAAAAGCCTGCCATCATAACCATATTAGCGGCGCGGGCATTGCCAGCAGACACAGCAATATTGGTTGCGTCAATAGCCAAAACCTCTGCCCCTGCCTTTTCCACAGGGTCGGTGACGATGGAAGAGTTAATAAACACCTTGGAATCTTCCGAGGTTTTCTCCAAAAATTTGTCGATAGAAGGCTTGTTCATGGCAACAAGAATGTCGATATTGCGCAGGATTATCGGGCTTCCGATTACGCTATCAGAAATGATAACGGAGCAGTTTGCTGTTCCGCCGCGCATTTCTGCACCATAGGAAGGCATCCACGTAACCTCTTTACCCTGATTTAGGGCAATGTCTGCCACAACCTGCCCAAGGGTCAAAACACCTTGACCGCCAAAGCCAGAAAAAATAATTTTAGTTGCAGTCGCCATTACTTCACCTCCCCTTGACCTGCGTTAGAAGCCTTGTCAGCATATACCCCCAATGGGTAGTATGGAAGCATCTTTTCTTTAACAAATTCCATAGCATCAGCAGGGGTTTTTGCCCAACCAATTGGGCAAGTTCCAAGAATTTCTACCATAGAGAAGCCCTTGCCGTCCACTTGGTTTTGCAAAGCCTTTTTGATGGCTTCTTTTGCTTTAGTTAAGTGTGGAATGTCATGGGCGGCAACCCTCTCAATATAGTAAACAGAAGGGATTTGGGAAAGCATCTCACTTACCAAAATTGGTTGACCAGTGCCTTCAAGCTGGCGTCCAAAGGGGCTTGTGGAGGTTTTCATGTCTATTAAGGTTGTGGGAGCCATTTGACCTCCCGTCATGCCATAAATAGCATTATTTACGAAGAAAACAGTCATGTTTTCGCCGCGGTGGGCGGCGTGGACAATCTCCGCCGTGCCAATTGCTGCCAAATCTCCATCACCTTGGTAAGTAAAGACGATTTTATCGGGGTTTGTGCGCTTTATGCCTGTAGCAACGGCGGGGGCGCGTCCGTGGCTTGCTTGCACGCCGTCACAATTAAAATAATCATATCCTAAAACGGAGCAGCCAACAGGAGCAATAGCAATTGTGCGCTCCAAAATATCAAGCTCTACAAGGCTTTCTGCAACCAACTTGTGGATGATGCCGTGGGTACAGCCAGGGCAGTAGGACAATGGATTGTCTGTCAGCCCTCGGCTTTTTTCATATACAACTTTTGCCATTACTTGCCACCCCCTACAATCTTTTTCACTTGCTCTGCAATTTCTTCAGGCTCAAAAATCATACCGCCAGTACGTCCGTAGAAATGCACAGGCAGCTTGCCGTTGACCCCAAGACGCACATCTTCCACCATCTGACCCATGGAAAGCTCGCAAACCACCACATTTTTAACGCTAGATGGCAGGTTTTGGAAATCGGCATAAGGGAAAGGCCAAAGGGTAATTGGGCGGATAAGCCCCGCCTTAATTCCTTGCTCTTTTAGCATTTCGATGGCGTTAAGAACTATGCGGGAAGGCGTTCCGTAAGCAACTAAAGCAACTTCGTCGCCATCTTGCACACGATTGTCAACCATGGTTTCCTTTGTTTTGATTTCTTCGTAAGTTTTGAAGCGGCGTTCCACCATCTCCTCTAAAATTTCACCTTTTAGGCTAAGAGATGTTACAACATTGCGGTCACGCTTGTCAGCCTGCCCATTAGCCGCCCATTTGTGGTCGGTAATATTAGGCTTTTTGGCAATTGGCTCGCAAGGCTCCATCATTTGCCCTAGCATACCATCAGCCAAAATCATAACTGGCGTGCGATATTCGTCGGCAACGTCAAAGGCCTTAAACACTAAATCCATCGCCTCTTGAATGGAAAACGGAGCGTAAACAGGCAGATAATAATCACCATTACCGCCTCCGCGGGTAGATTGGAAATAGTCCCCTTGTCCAGGCAAAATGCCGCCAAGTCCAGGGCCCGCACGGGAAATTGACACGATAACACATGGTAAATCTGCACCAACAAGATAGGAAATCCCCTCTTGTTTAAGGGCGATACCTGGGGAGGAGGAGCTTGTCATAACCCGCACACCTGCGGCTGCCGCTCCATAAACCATATTAATTGCAGATGTTTCGCTTTCTGCTTGAACAAAAACACCACCAGCATCTGCTAATTTTTTCGCCATATATTCTGGCACTTCGTTTTGCGGCGTGATGGGATAGCCGAAAAACGCCTTGCAACCCGCGCGAATGGCGGCGTCACAAATTGCCTCATTACCTTTCATCAACACTTTGCTCATTATACATCACGCTCCACTTTAATAACTGAATCTGGACAGATTTTGGCGCATATGCCGCAGGCAATGCAGTTCTCTATATCAAAACACATGGCAGGGTTATAGCCCTTTGCATTAACCCGCGTTTTATCCATTTTAATTATCTTCTTAGGACATGCAGCCGCACATAGGTCGCATCCCTTACACAAATTGTCCGCAAATGTCAAACGATGTTTTGCGGTGTATTCACTAATCATATTACGCTCCTCTCTTTATTGCCAGTCTTGGCGCATTTGCAGCTTATCAAATATCATAACCTTTTCACTTAGCAGTTTGCCGCCAATTTCGTTGTAAATATCCCGCCGCAACATGGTGTATTTTATGGGCAGACCCACCTTTGACACCACTTCTTCCGAAAACAGCACATCTTCTGCGGTGGTATGGCGAAGCAAATGACCATTGCAAACAACCCCTGTCACTTTCAGCGGGCTGACAGCGTTGACAGACGCAATAAAACTCTGCATTTTGTCCACGGTATCCG
>WQSI01000077.1 GCA_009787945.1 Defluviitaleaceae bacterium | reverse complement strand
CGTTCCGCCTGGTATCTCTTCGATGGTCATGTGGCGGGAGCTGCGCTAAACATCTTCTTCCGCAACGACAGCCCAGACGAAATCGCGCTAACAATTTTGGTGATTAATGACAGCGTTGGCGAATTAGAATATATCTCCCAAACAATCGCGCCACACAGCAACTTCGTGCGCCAAATCCCCTCTAATTTGCGGGTTTTGGACATCAACATAGTCACCCAAGGCGGCATCCTTGGCGGATACATCCAAGGGGAGCTGGCTTTCCGCTTCACCCAAGGTACAATTGACCAATAAAATCAAAAACCGCCCACAGTTCAATTGTGGGCGGTTTCATACTGATAACAAACCCTCCAAACTCGTCATCCCGCGCTTGACGCGGGAGCCCATCAGTAATTCCAAGCCCACAAAATAGGGGTTAGTTATTACATATGGGATTGCGGGTCAAGCCCGCAATGACGTTGTAGGATACTTTGTCTGTGGTCTGAGCCGCCCATAACCGTGGGCGGTTTTTGATTGAGCTTCCGCTTTGTGAAGCGAAGGAAGATAATACTTATCAGCTTTCTAGCAGGCTACGTATTTCATTCATCATTTCTATGTTGGCTCTGTTTCCCCAATATCCAACACGATAAACACGGGAATTTACAAGAATTTCTCGAGTGCCTCCTGTGATTATGCTTCTCGTGTCGTTTTCTCTAATCACATATATTGACAACCAAAAACCAGCATCATCTCCCATCATGGAAGCGTCACTGAAAAAAGTTCTAAAAGTTCGGCGGTAAGAAAAGTTGTCTAGAATTTGCTGGATTTGCTGAAATTTTTGTGAGTCAGATGTGATTATATGCTCTGTGACTTCGCCGCGGGGAACTTCGACCCCGCCTTCAAATTTGACCCCAGTTTCATTAACAACTACATATATTCGTGCATTATCGGAAATATCATCAAACATAACCGAAAAAGACAAGGGCCACATAAAAAACAAAGCAAAAGCCGAAACAATCAGTCCGAGTACCAAAAACATAAATCTCTTTTTCACCGTTATACCTCCGCCTAATACAAATGCATCTTTATGTTGTGGTTAATAATATCGTGGCACAGGACAACTTTTGCTGACCATTGACCTTTCTATTAGTTTTGTTTAAAATTGATAAATTTCAGCCTGCTCTAAAGCGGTTGACATCAGATGCTCTAAGTCATCCATTTTGCGCTCGATATTTTGGATAATTGACAGTTTTGGCTTGGTTTCGGGGTTTTTGGGCAAGAAAAGGGTGCAGCAATCGTCAAATGGGCGTATGGAAATGTCAAAAGTTCCTATTTTTTGAGCCAGACCTACAATGTCTTTTTTATCATAAGTTGCGAGGGGTCGCAAAATAGGCAAATCCGTTGCCCCTGTCATGGCGTGAAGGCTGTGGAGGGTTTGGCTGGCAACCTGACCCACTGCATCCCCTGTAATTATGGCAAGACCCTTCTCGCTTTGTGCCGTTATCCCCGCCATTTTAAGCATTGCCCGCTTTAACATTAGAGTGATTTTGGCAGGGGGCGTTTTGTCGTTTAAGTAGAGCTGAATTTCCGTAAAATTCACAACAATAACCTTAATTTTTCCTGTGTGGTGGGAAAGTTGCTTGGCTATGTCCAGCACCTTTTCTTTCGCCCGCTCGCTAGTGTATGGCGGAGAATGGAAATAAATGGCTGTTAAATCAATTCCCCGCTTTGCCGCCAAATAGCCCGCAACAGGGCTGTCGATGCCGCCAGATAGCAGCAACACACCCTTGCCAGCAGAGCCAGGAGGCAAGCCGCCAGGGCCTTCCACTTCTGTGGCCTTGGAATAGATATAAATGCTATTGCGAATTTCCACAATCAGCTCAAAGTCAGGCTTTTCCAGCTTAACTTTCAGCTCTGGAAAGCTTGTTAATATATGACCACCCAGCTCGGCAGAAATTTCGTTAGATTTTCCTGGGAAATTTTTGTCTGCGCGGTTTGTTGTCACTTTGAAAGTGGCTGAATTGCCAATATTTTCCTTGGCGTAGCCCAAAGCTGCATCAAACAAACTTTCAACAGACCGCTCCGCCAGACGAACACCACGACAAACTGACGTGATGCCGAAAACACAGACTATGTGAGCAATTGCGCCAGACAAGGGCTTTTCCATATCCCCCCCAGCAACCACAAAACGCCCCTGCTCTTTATAAAAGTGAAACCCTTCAAAACCTGCGTTTTCAAGGTTTTTTCGGATAGCATCCATCAGCATATTTTCATATATACGGCGATTACCTCCCCGCAAGGCTATTTCGCCATATTTTATTAATAAAACTTCCTGTGTCTTGTCCAAATTTACCTCCCCAGTTGCGCCAAGTGATTTTTAATAGCGTCAAAACTTTCCTTGCTTATAACATGCTCAATGCGGCAAGCATCGTCTACGGCAGTCTGTTTGTCCACCCCTAAAGAAATCAGCCAGTCTGATAAAATTATATGCCTTTCATACATGGTTTCGGCAATCTCGCGCCCATCTTTAGTTAGGGTGATTGTGCCGCCTGCCACCTCAACAAAGCCCTCCGCCGTCAATTTTTTAACGGCGGCAGACACGCTAGGGCGGCTGTATCCTAAATGGACAGCAATATCCACAGAGCGGACGGGTCTGCCCCCTTGCTCCAAAATCAAAATTGCTTCTAAATAATTTTCTGTTGATTCTTGGGTTTTCATGGGCTTGCCCCCTCTCACTTTTACATTATACCATAAATTTTAAAAAAATCAAATAAAAGAGTTGACAAAATTGCCGCCACGTAATATAATATTGTTAGTTGTAACTAACAATGAATTTTTTGGGAGGATGTTTATATGAATGATGTTTTGTTTGCATTTTTGATAACCCTGTCTGCTGGCTTGTTTACTGGTTTTGGCGGCTTGGTAATTTTGCATAAAAAAGCCATGACACCTAAATTTTTAGGCATTTGCCTTGCCATTGCGGCAGGGGTTATGATTTATGTTAGCTTTGTAGAGATGTTTGGCAAATCCTATGAACTTTTGGAAGAATATGTAATGGGGGATTATGCAATTATCGGTGTTACCGTTGCATTTTTTGCAGGCGTGGCACTAACCGCGATAATTGACAAGATAATCCCTTCCCCAGACCGCATTAAAATTAAAGCCAAAGAGCAGGATGGTTATTATACAGCCGAAGAAAAAACGGGCTTAAAGCGAGCAGGGCTGATGACTGCCTTGTCAATCGCTCTTCACAACCTGCCTGAAGGGCTGATTGTTTTCGTGGCAGCCCTTTATGACCCCGCCTTGGGAATTACAATGGCTGTTGCAATCGCAATCCACAACTTTCCAGAAGGCATTGCTGTGGCATCGCCAATTTACGCTGCCACGGGCAGCAAATCAAAAGCGATTGGTGCCGCCTTCGCCTCTGGTGCTACAGAACCCTTAGGGGCTTTGCTTGCCTTTTTCCTTTTCACAAGGCTGGGGTTCAGTATTAACGGAATGGTTTTAGGGATTTTGTTTGCAGGGGTTGCGGGCATGATGATTTACATTTCATTTAATCAGCTACTGCCTACCGCATACAGATACGTCAAGCACTCTGCCGTAATTTTGAGCTTGTTTATTGGTATGGCTATAATGGGGGTTAGCTTGTTTTGGCTGTAATAAATAAAAGCCTGTGACATCAATAGTCACAGGCTTTTATTTCATAAAGCCCCGTCTGCGCTCTTCTCTGCGGGATATTAGCCCGTCTATAATGTAAATCGCCCTATAAACGAAGATGCACAGCACCAAATTGTAGGCAACACCAGGCAGAATTACCGTGCCAAGGTATCGTATAAGATTTGTGCGCCCAAGCAGCAAGAAATTTAAAATAAAGTAGGTAAATTCGTAGGCAAGGGTTGCAACGGCAACCATGATGATGGGGGCGATGTAGTTGTCTTTAAAAAAGTCGCGGAAAGGTTTTCCTGCAAAAAAGCCTGTAAACATCATAAGCATTGCCGTCATACCTATGGTTTGCCCGAAAAAGATGTCGTGAATAAGACCAGCGCAAAAACCCATAATTGCCCCCTCCACATCATCACGAAGCAGGGCATATGAAACAAGGATTATCAGCGTGGTATTGGGCATTATGCCCCCCACGGCGATATGGTGCAACCATGTGGAGGACACGAAAAAGTCAAATAAAATTATGATTGAGTATACAACTATTCTCATTTATTCACTCACAAACTCAAATTCAAAATCGTCTGTTATTATCAAAACGGCGGACAGCTGACCAAAGTCCACGCTAGGTCTTACAACGGCATATCTCATGCCTCCCGCGGTTTGACCCAGCTCTGTAATTTCGCCAATGCGGATGCCTGGCGGGAAAATTGCAGAGGTTTGGCTGGTGATAATTTCGTCGCCAATTGCTAAATCTGCATCAGCGTCAATATAATTCATTCGCAAAAGCCCCTGGCTACTAAGATTAATATCCCCTTGTACAACACCCCAGCCGCCAGTGCGCAGACCTTGAGCTGCAACTGCCGAATTATCCTCTAACAAAGGCATTACCACGGCATAATTGAAGCCAACGGAGGAAACCCGCCCAGCAAGCCCACCAGGAGCAAGAACCGCCATGTTAACGGAGATATTGTCATTACTGCCGCGGTCGATTGTAAAGGTGTCATGCCAATTGTTGCCCGCCCGCGCCACAATGTTTGCCCCCACCGTGTCGTAATCGGCATAATGACGGTATAAATCCATAATTTCTGCCAACATGCGGTTTTCTTCTTCCAGATATAGAAGCCTGTCAAGGTCTGTTTGCAAACGGTTGACCTCTTCTTGCAGTCGGGTGTTTTCTGCATGTAAATCATTCATATTGCGCAGAAATTCAAAACGGTCTGCAAACCAATTTCCAATATTGGCAAAAAGGACTTGTCCATTTGACAGCACAAAACCAACAGAGGAGCGGATGACCCCCTGCTCGTAATTTGCGCGCCCTGTAAACGCCATCAAACCAAATGACAATATCATCAAGCCCAGGATGAAGAATTTCTTGTGTTTGTGTAAAAACTCCATTTTATACCTCTATCCAATATCTTAATATGGTGACACCGCTTTCGCACAAGTGTTCATTCTCCAATATGCCCCCATTGCTTAAAATTGTCTTTTGTGAACCGATATTGTCTTTATTGCAGGTGACAAGAACCTTATAAATGCCCATTTCACGGCATTTTTCTAAAGCAAGCCGCAAAATTTCTGTGGCGTAGCCTTTGCGGCGGTGGCTTGGGTGGGTGCTGTAACCCACATGACCACCTGCCTTTAAAAGCCCATCATTAAGGCGGTGACGAATGTCCACAACCCCAACAAACTCATCATCAACAACAGCAAAATATGTTGATGAAGGTATCAAAAATTCGTGACCACCAGCTTCCATTTCTTCAAGATGGGTCAACCATTCTTCATAGGTGGCAGCATCATCCAGCCCATTATCGCCATCTATGGCACGCTCGCCCGCATCAAAATGAGCCTGACGGTATGCCAGGGCTTTTCCTTTGTGTTCAGTTGTTGGTTTAAGCAGTTTCATGTAACCTCCCTAAGTTTCAGTACAGGCTCTACATTCTCAACTTTTTGGAGCTGATAAGCACGTTGTTTTTAAGGTCACTAATGTGGTCAAGAACCATGCCCGTGCCTTGGGCAACGCAATTCAGCGGCTCATCAGCGATATTAACAGGCATACCAGTTTCCACGCTAACAAGCTTGTCCAAACCACCAATAAGCGCGCCGCCCCCTGTCAGCATTATCCCGCTTTCCATAATGTCAGAAGCCAGTTCTGGCGGGGTTTTTTCCAATGTAACCTTGATAGCATCTAAAATGGAGTTTACAGGCTCATAAACCGCATGACCTACCTCGTCGCTGGAGATGCTGACGGTTTTGGGTAAGCCTGTTATCAAATCCCGCCCGCGAATGTCCATTTTAACGGCAGGGNCGGGGNTAAAAACGCAACCAATTTTGATTTTAATGTCCTCTGCGGTGCGTTCGCCAATGGCGAGGGAATATTCCCGCTTAACATATGAAATGATATGCTCGTCAAGCTCATCCCCTGCCACCCGCAGAGATTTGCTGGCAACAATGCCGCCTAACGAAATAACGGCAATTTCTGACGTGCCGCCGCCAATGTCAACAACCATGCTGCCCGTAGGCTCTTCCACAGGCAAGCCCGCACCAATTGCCGCCGCCATAGGTTCTTCAATCAAAAATGCGCCAGTGGGTTTTGCACCTGCTGTTATCGTAGCTTCCATAACAGCGCGCTTTTCAACCTCGGTAACTCCCGCCGGTATGCAAACAACAACCCGCGGCTTGGAGCTAAAGGCAGATTTTGCCGTTGCCTTACGAATGAAATATTTAAGCATGGCTTGAGTGGTTTCATAGTCGGCAATTACGCCGTCTTTCATGGGTCGTATAGCCACAATATTGCCTGGGGTGCGCCCTATCATCATCTTAGCTTCATTGCCAACCGCCAAAACCTCTTGGTTTTCCGTGTTAACAGCCACAACAGACGGCTCATTCATAACAATGCCCTTACCTTTAACGAAAACCAAGGTGTTTGCCGTTCCTAAATCTATCCCTAAATCTTTGCTGAACATTTTAAATTTTCTCCTCTCGAATGTGCAAACTTTCTCCAACCTATATCATACACTGTCTGGGCATATTTTTCAAGTTAAATTTTTCCTTGCGGGCAAACAAATTTTGCTGTATAATTGTGGGTGGGAGGTTGTGTGGCATGGATGACGAGATTTATACCCTATTTGCAGGGGTGGACGGTGCTGGCAAGTCCACATTTTATTACATGCTTAATGAGGATTTCGGGCATCGTGTGAATTTTGATGAAATTATAAGAGATAACTTTAACCAGGACTGGCGCAACCCTGCTGTTTTACAAGAAGCGGGTAAAATCACAGTTAGGCTGCTTCGCAATTTGATTAATGGCGACCAGTCTTTTAACCAAGAAACCACATTAACAGGCAAAACCATTATTGCTAATATTAAAAAAGCTAAAGAAAAGGGTTTTAAAATACATTTATACTATGTTGGTTTGGAGAATGTGGAACTGTCTATTAAGCGAGTGACGCAAAGGGTTGAGCGGCATAATGGTCACGGTGTACCAGTCGAGGATTTGCAAAGACGTTTTAACAACTCTTTTAACAATCTTAGCTTGGTTCTTCCTCTGTGTGATATTGTGAGGATTTACGATAATTCTGTTGACTTTCCACATGGTTTTATGCGGCTTATTCTTCATTCAGAAAACGGCAAGCTAAGATTTTGGAATGACAGCGCGCCCGATAATTTAAGGTATACTTTAGAAAAATATTTAGGGGGATTGTAATGAAAATTATTGACTTACGCTCGGACACGGTGACAAAGCCGACGGAAGAAATGCGCCATGCCATGGCAAATGCCGTGGTTGGTGATGATGTTTATGGTGATGATGAAACGGTAATGGAACTTGAAAGGCTGGCGGCAGAAATTTGCGGAAAAGAAGCCGCTTTGTTCACGCCATCAGGCACTATGGCGAACCAAATAGCCATTATGACCTTCACCAAGCGGGGAGATGAGATTATTTTGGGGCGTAAATCCCATATTGCCGCTTACGAGGCAGGGGCGGCGGCGGTTTTGTCTGGTGTTAACTACTCCATTGTTGACAATGCAGACGAAATCATCACCCCTGCCGACATTGCAGAGCGGGTGCGGGGCAAAGATGTCCATTTTCCTGACACAGGGCTGTTGTGCCTTGAAAACGCCCTGTCTAGCGGGCGGGTGATGGGCGTTGACCAAATGAAGTCCGCTCACCAAGAGGCTAAAAAACATGGCTTGCCAGTGTATCTGGACGCGGCGCGCCTGTTTAACGCGGCAGTAAGCCTTGGGGTTGAGCCTAAGGAGATTGCCCAATATTGTGACGCGTTGATGTTTTGCGTGTCCAAAGGGCTTTGCGCCCCTGTAGGCTCTCTTCTGGTCGGCTCTGGGGAGTTCATCGAGAGAGCCCGCCGCTACCGCAAAATGCTGGGAGGCGGCATGCGCCAAGCGGGAGTTTTAGCATCAGCTGGGC
>WQSI01000076.1 GCA_009787945.1 Defluviitaleaceae bacterium | reverse complement strand
TGACATTGTTGTGGATGACCCTCGGGCGAAGAAAATTTTGGTTCAAGAAGATTTTAAGCGGCAGGAGGAGCTGCACACCCTAAAAGATGGGCGTGTGAGGGTTAATTTGTGGTCGCCAAATGTGAGAATTACTTGCTTTGATGACAGCTTGCGAAATATCATTGACAGCAAACACAGCCTAACAAAACTTGTTCAAAATGTGGATTTTGGGTTGCACCACTGGTTTTACAATAATCACTATCAACCATTAGAAATGCTGATATTTTTAGCTGACTACTATATAAAGTCCGAAGAGATGACGGCAGAAGCTCTGACAATTTTTGACAAAGTTGTAAAAGCTTCTGGAGTTGACCGCAGTTTTGTGCGCATGATAAACGCAAGCCTTGGCAATCACTATGCCCAAAATGGCGACTTTGTGCGGGCTGTGGAATATTTTAAAGGGCTTGACGAAGCTTCTGTCAACAAAAAACATTTGGAGCAGATGCTAACGGCCTATTTAAAGGCAAACGACCACAACAGGGCGGCAAGCCTTCTATCCCGCTGGGGTTACGAAATCCCCGACAGGGCGTTATTTGGGGCTTTAAAGCTCTTATCAGAGCATATGGATAAAATTACCAGCAAAAAGGGAGTGGCTCAGGCATCTGCCGACATGCTGACGAGAGGTTGGCATGACCAAAAGCTGATGAAAATGGTACTTGACCACTACACAGCTCCAATTGGTGCTTGGGTGGAGCTTGCAAAAACCCTGCTAAATCTAGGGATTTTCGAGGGGGCTTTGTTTATAAGAATTTTAGACACAGCCCTGCTAACCCGCGATTGCAGCAAGGGTGTCCAGTCTATTTTCACAGAGCTTGTTAAGCAAGACGTGAAAAACCCCATTTTACAGGACTTTATCCCATATCTTTGCTACGAAATTATTATAAATGACCTATTGCCAGAAAATCCCACCATCCAAATAATGGAAGATTTTGTAAACGAAGAAAGCTCAAACCTGCTGTATTTTGCCTTGGCTCATGTTTATATAAAAACTGGCGCAAACCGCACAAAATCAAAGGAAATCCTGGCTTCTGCCCTGGCAAAAGCCGAAGAAGCAGGCATTATTTTCCCAATTTTCAAAAAGATAACAGACAAAACAATCCTTTCTGCGTATATAGATAAGAATACAGCTTTTGCCCACCGCGGCAAAGGCGAATTTACGGCAACCTTGTACCATCGCGAGCTAGGTGAAACAGAATTTAGCCAAACCCCTATGACATACGTTGCCTTTGGGCTGTTTCTCGCCCACATCCCCCATTTTTACGGGGAAGAAATTGAGTATTATGTGGCAGAAACAAGGGGAAGCGGCAGCGTGAAAACCACCCCCCAAACCATCAGCAACCAAAGCCCTCACGTTCTGGAAAAAAATGGAGATTTGTTCTACACCATCAACAGCGCGCTAATTTACGAGCAAATGTTCAAATATGAAAAGGTCGAAGAAATTGTGACCACAAGGCTGGAGGAAAAACCTGCCATTCGGGCAAAAATTATGTAAAGAGGCGAAAATATTACCAAAATCAAAGATTTCTACGAAAAGAACTACAACGAAGAAGCCCGCCTTTTCCACGACATTAGACATGGTGCTGTGCATGGGCGCACTTTACCATTTAATGGATGCAGAGCGATGCCGAATTTGCGGGGTTTGTGGATTGGGATAAAAAATTACACAACCCCTCGTAGGGGCGCATAATATGCGCCTGTTGTCCAACAAAGTTTGTGCTGATGCCGAATACATTTGTCCAGCAGAGGGCGCATAATATGCGCCCCTACAGTGGATGGGGATGACGTGGTTGTGGGGTTTACGTAAAGTTGTATATAATCACCAAAAATAATTACACATATTTTAGGAGGAAATTATCATGGGAACTTTAGGACTTGATTTAGAAAGAGGTTTGTATCTAGGCATTGACTTTGGGACAACAAACAGTGTTGTCAGCATTTATAACTACAAAGACGGGGTGGCGCAGACCATTCCCCTAGATGGCAGCAACATTTTCCCCACAGCAATTCAATTTGAAACTGACCCAGAGGACGAAAACAAGCTGGCGCGTATTTTTGGTGTTCAGGCTAAGGAAGCGGCTGTTATTTACCCATTGTCAACAATTCTTAGCATCAAGCGTTATTTAGGGTCTGACGACAAAATCACCGTAACTGTAGACGAAAAAGAGCATCAATTTGCCCCAGAGCAGATTGCGGCTGAAATTTTAGGGCATTTAAAGACAAAAGCAGACCAATATGCCAGAGATGAAATGAACATCGACGGGGAGTTTTCAGGCTGTGTAATCACCGTTCCTGCAAACTCTAATGACAAGCAAAAAAGCATGACAAAGCAGGCGGCAATCCTAGCGGGCTTTGACCCTGACAGCGTATATCTGCGCCTAGAGCCAGCGGCAGCGGCAATTTCCTACGCCGTTAACGAAACCAATGACAAAACCGTCCTTGTTTATGACTTTGGCGGCGGCACTTTTGACGCGTGCATTTTGAAAATCGAAAATCAGGATGACGAGCCAAATATTTCCATTGTGTCCACCTTTGGCGATAACGATTTAGGTGGTAATGACGTGGACAAAATCATCATTGACATGGTTTTGGAAGAATTTAAAAAGCTAACGGACGGGGAAATTGACTTATACAACGAAGATGCCGACGACGGTGTGTCTAAACGCCAAAAGAAGGTGGCTCAGGTGCGCTTGCAGCAAGTGGCAAACCAAGCTAAAGAGCGTCTAAGTCAAGCAAAATCCACAAAAGTGGTTCTTGCCCCCTTCATCCAAGAACCAAAAATCGTTAACATTAACATGGAAATCACCCAAGAAGATTTTGAGAATTACAAACGCGCCAACCAGCAGGGCGACCATGTTGACCTGTTTGAAAAGCTAAGAGATAAAAGCCTTAACGACATTGTAGACGCTACCCTCGCCTGTATCGACAAATGCCTTGAAGCGGGCAACCTGCAAGCCAGCGACATTGACGAAATTTTCCTTGTTGGCGGCTCGTCCTCCATCCCTCTTGTTAACGCCAAAATCACCGAAAAATTCGGCAAAGAGCCTTATCGCTCTAAAATCAGCCCTGCCCTGTCCATCTCCCAAGGTGCGGCATACTACTGCAATATGATTATGATGCCAACGGTAAAAGGCCCAACGGTTCAAGAAAAAACCATCCACCCCCTAGGGCTTGAAATCGCTGGCAGACGCTTCATGGAAATTGTAGCGGCTGGGGTGGACATCCCCCGCGAAGGTCTGGTTGTGGAAGCGGGAGAGCTGCTAACAACAAACCACGACAATGTGCCATCTATGGCTATCGTCGTCTACGAAAGCACCGAAGCCCTAAAGGACAACCCTCTTGTGTCCCAGCCTGGTATGAAACGCCTTGCAGGAACAAGCCTGCGCGGCATACCCCAAGCCCCCAAAGGCACAGAGAAAGTGAAGGTCATCTTCACCGTAGGTCAGGACAATATGCTGAAAGTCACCGCAAAATCCACCAGCACAGACGGTGCAACCACCGAACTTGCTGTTGACGCATTATACTCGTAAATATTGCACGACCCCGTAGGGGCGCATATTATGCGCCCGTTGTCCGCCAAGCGTGATGCTAATGAAGGGTACGTTTGCCCAACAGCGGGCGCATAATATGCGCCCCTACGAGGGTTGATGATGCCAAACGTCAAGCAGACGATGACGCGGGTGGGAAATTTATGTAAACACCCCCAATTTGGAGGAAAACTAAATGAAACTAATAAAAATAACCAATAGACATTTGATGTTTACCCAATTCATAAAGGAATGGGGCTGTGACCTAAATCTGGGATTAATTTTAGGCGAACACCGCAATTATGTGATAGATACAGGCTTGGGCGAAAACAGCGTCTTGCCCGCGATAGAGCATCTGCAAAAGGATAAACCTACTGTAGTTATAAACACTCATTTCCATTGGGACCACATTTGGGCTAACCACATGTTCGCCCATTGCCCAATAATATCCCACAGACTTTGCCGCGAACATTTGGATTTGTATTGGGAAAAGGCGTTCGAACATAACAAAGCAAAGGCAGATGGCAATGTGGTTAAATGCCTTCCAAACCTTACGTTTGATGGGGAGATGTTTTTTCCTGATGATGGGTTGGCATTGTTTCATTCCCCTGGTCACAGCCATGATAGTATCAGCATTTATGACGCGGTAGATAAGGTTTTGTACGTTGGTGACGAAATCGGCGACACAGATGAAAAAATAATTCCTGAAATTGCTACTAACCACGCAACTTTAAGGTCCACCCTTGAAATATGGAAAAAACTGGATTTTGAAATTGCAATATCCGGGCATAACAAACCCCAGGATAAAGGGGTTATAGAAAGAATGGAAGCAGAACTGGAAAGGCTTGGACACTAGGTCTAAGCCTTATATCCTATAAAGGTTGTGACTAATTTGACCAAGAAAAACGGGAAAAATGCGGGCTTAGCCCGAGAAAATACAATATTTGGAAAATGGATGGGGCTTGCCGCCCTTTTGGATAGATTTGTCCTTGCCCGTGAAGAGGACTTTTTTCGGCGTGTCAAAACCGCTGTTGGCTTAAAAATTGCAGAAGGTGAGGCTGACGAAGGGGGCTTGTCAGCCTATGATGTGGAAATTTTTGACTGCTATACCAATATTATGCATATTTACCGTGATGCTGCTGACCACCACCTAAAAGAAAGCCACATCATCACAACCCCCGAAATTAAAAGCGTTTGGGGTGGTATTTACGAGCTTTTAATGTCACGTTTGATGCAGTATGAAGGGGAAATGGAAATAAATCCCATACAGGCGGAAAAAAAGATAATTGCGGCAGATGTGGTGGCGGATGTTTTCGCTCAAATGGGTGAAGCCGTGAAAGAATACCGCGAAAGCCACGATTATAGCGATTTTTTGACTGATGTACGCAAAAGATTGTTACAGCAAGAGCTTTCTTTTGGTTCAGTTGAAGAGGTTTTGGCTGACATAATAAACCAGTTTGAAAAACACTGTAATGAGCATTTTTACAGCATTTACCGCCGTGGGCTTGAAGCAAAGCTGACGAACCTTAACAATTTGGAGCTTCGCAAACAGGCAGAAAGCTACAACACACTACTCAAAGAAGAAATTGAGATTTTGCGCCAAATTATTGTGGTGCAAGCCATGGCACTGGAAAAAATTGCCTGGGATGGAGGGGCAACCCCAGAAGAGTCCGCCTTTATCGCTGAAGTTCTGGGGGTTTTGCGGGAAACTTACCAAAAAGAAGGGCAAACCAGCGGACGCATAAACCGCGGTTTTTTAGAAACTGCCAACCACCACAAGGAAAACCTTGGGCGGGTCACAATCAACGCAGAAAGCCCAGAAGAATTTGCCGAAATATACAGTGTCGACGGGGCTTTCCCGCCAGATTTGGCTGTTATTTTTGAAAATTTCAAAGATGCGCGGGCCGAAAAATATGCCCCTTTTGCCGAAAGCCTGAAAAACGCCCTAAGCGACCGCCTTGGCAACTTCCACAAAAAGTTGGCTGTTAAAAAGACATATTTTGCCAAAAAAGCCAGTTGGCAAATCAGCCAAATGTCCATGGAGTGCTGTGATGCTTTTGCTGAAATTGCGGCACATTTCGAGGACGGGAAGGAGCATTTCCTCACCCAAGAGGAAAAGGACATTATCAAAGGCGTTGCTGAAACCGTCGTCATTAAAATCGACAGTATCAAAGATGGCGTACAGCAGTTTGAAGAGGAAGCAAACGCCATAATTGAAGGCTTTCCCGCAGAAGGGTCAGAGGTTTGCGGTGAAGATTTTGTGGTCAGCCGCCTGGTAGAGGGGTCAAATGGCGCGAAGGTCATCAAGGAAATTTTAGATGAATTTGTGACGGCACAGCAGGAAGAAGCCGAAAAAGCATGGGCAAAACATGAAGAGCCTTTGGCGAAAAAAGTCCTAGCCTTTCAGCGTGATAACCTGTTTTTCGAGCTGTCCACTTTTGAAGAAATCATGCACTATTCCGTCAGCCGCCTGCGGGAAAGCCTAGACGTGCAAATTTTAGAATTTGTGGTAGAAATTGACAAGCAGTATAAAAATTTAGAGCAAATCCTGGCACGCTATGGCATCGAAAAAATCGTGCCAACTGCCCACGAGCCTTTCAACGCCAAAGAACACGAGGTACTAATGGCAGAGGTGCAAGAAGGCTTTAAAAAAGGCGAAATCATCAAAACCATGAACAGCGGGTACAGAAACAGCGAAAGGGTCATCACCCGCGCCAATGTAATCGCCGCAAGATAAAGGAGGGGTTAATATGGAAAATAAACCACTCAAACGAGTTGCCCATTTGATGGCAACCATGAGCCTTTGGATAACGGGTGTGATGCTGGTTATCGGCACAATTATGGGGCTTACAATGGATGAATTCGGACTTTTTCTTAATCCTCTTACACCCCAAGGAGCGGTTTGGACCACTGTAGGTTTAACCAGCCTTGCCGTTGCCAGAAAGTCTATAAGGCGGCTGAAACGCTTGAAAGATGATGGTCTGCGCCATGAGGGTGAAGAAATCAAAGTGGTTTTCGGCGGCACCGTCCACACGGTTGGTCGTGGGGGTTCTCGTGGAGGGGCAAGAATTGAATGTGTTTACATGAACCAGCGTGGCGAGCGTTGTCTTGTGCGCAGCAAGTCTTATATGGTACCATTGGGCAGTAACGGGTCAGATTTGGCAGCTGTTGTCTATGTTGACCGTGATGACCCCGCCGTTTATGAAGTAGAAGTTTTCCTCAAGGGTTATGATAAAACGAATGTTGATAGGGATTATCGGTAAGTTGTGGGGGCAAATGATAACCCGCGCCAATGTAATCGCCGCAAGATAGCAAAAACGGGCGGTTAAACGCCGCCCGTTGCTTTTTCGTACATTCTCTTAAAAAATTCAAGGCTTTTTTCATATTCGAACCTTCTGCCATAAACATCCTCAAACCCCACAAAAACTGTCAGCTCCCCTAAATCCTTTAAATGCCGCAACTTGCTTTCTTTGAAGCACTCGTCGCTCTCATCTCCCCTTCTTTCAAAAACAAACAAATCCAGATTTCCCGTTGATGCCTCAAGGGTAATGTTAAGAGGGCTAAGCCAGGTACATCTATAGCTTTCATTGCTTTTGCTGTGTTCTTTGGACAAAACTTCGGGCAAACGCCCATACTTCTTGTCCTTTTTGTCATAATAATAAAATTTTTTGATTGTCATAGGCCCTGTACCTACGCTACGCAAAACTATAGACAATCTGTCATTTTTTGATTGCAATCTTATGTCACAAAGGAGCTTCACACTATTCATATTGTGTTCTTTTTGTTGTTTTATACTATCTTCATTGTGTTTCGTTTGGCGTTTACCGTGGATAATGGTAAATACGATTGATGCAGTGCTTATTATCAAAGCAAAAATGGAAGTCATTGATAAAATCAAGTCCGTGTCCATATTACCTCCTTGGTGGCTTTGGCCCATGATATTGATAAAACTCAACCTTTGTCGCCCCGTTAAAAAGCTTGCGGCGGGCATCAGGCTTTCTTCCGAAATGAGTGGGGAATTCCTCGTCACTTGTGATTATGTACGCCCCCCAATTGGAATTTTTTGGAACAAGGCGGGCTAGATGGTTGTAAATCTTCAACAGGTCGCCCTTCTTGCCAATGCGCTGCCCATAGGGCGGGTTTGTCATCAACACCCCAAAATCCCCCGTCACATTAACTTTATTAATGTCCATCACACTAAAATTAATTAGGTCGGCAACCCCAGCCTTTGCCGCCCCGTCTTTTGCCTGCAAAATAACCTGGGGGTCAATGTCACTGGCGTGTATCGGGGCAATTTCCCCTGTAAAAACGGCAGATTTCGCCTCTTCCTGCGCAGTTTGCCATATTTTTCTGTCAATCTGCTCCCAAGTTTCCGACACAAAGCTGCGCCCAAGCCCAGGAGCGATATTTTTCGCAGCCATAGCCCCTTCTATGGCAATTGTGCCGCTGCCACACATAGGGTCAACAAGCTGGCGGTGGGGCTTCCAAAAACTAAGCTCCAACATTCCCGCCGCTAGGGTTTCTTTGATTGGGGCTTTGCTTGTCAGCTCTCTATAGCCCCGCTTGTGAAGCCCTGCCCCTGTGGTGTCAATGGTCAGGGTGGCTGTATCCCTTAAAATAGCCACCTGAATTTTGTAAACAGCACCAGTTTCTGGAAACCAGTCCATTTTGTATTTGGTTTTCAGTCTTTCAACAACGGCTTTTTTCACAATGGCTTGACAGTCTGGCACAGAAAACAGGGTAGATTTA
>WQSI01000075.1 GCA_009787945.1 Defluviitaleaceae bacterium | reverse complement strand
CCGCATAGAAGCGGGAACTTTTATGATAGCTTCTGCCATTACTGGCGGGGATGTTTTCCTTGAAAATGTGGTTATCGACCACCTTAAGCCTGCAATCGCCAAGCTTAGAGAGGCAAGTGTGGAAATTGAAGAAGGGGAGGCGGGCTTGCGGGTTAAAAGTGCCGCCATCCGCAACCCAATAGACATTAAAACCCTGCCATACCCTGGTTTTCCTACGGACATGCAAGCCCAATTCCTTTCCCTGCTTGCCGTTACCCCTGGCACTAATTTGGTGACAGAAACGGTTTTTGAAAACCGCTTTATGCATGTGCCAGAGCTTATTAGAATGGGAGCGGATATTAAAATCGACAGCCGCTCTGCTATTATCGAAGGGGTTGAACAGCTTACAGGTACGCAAGTCAAAGCAAGCGATTTGCGGGCTGGAGCTTCTTTGATGCTTGCCGCCCTGTCTGCAGAAGGCACAACAGAAATCCATGACATTTATCATATCGACCGCGGTTATCACAACTTTGACCAAAAGTTGCGGGGGCTTGGGGCGAAAATAACCCGTGTTGATGGGTGAAAATTCCGTATAATTATAACTTTACACAACACCCCGTAGGGGCGCATATTATGCGCCCTTTTTCCGACAAAGGTAATGGTGATGCAGAGTACGTTTGTCCAGCAGCGGGCGCATAATATGCGCCCCTACGATGGATGATGACGCCTAGGTTTTAAGTACCCCTCCATCAAGTGCGGGGTAGGCTAGGGTCATTGACAAACGCAAAAAGATAAATTAAAAAAATTAAAAAAATGCTTGACAAATGATTTTAGGCATGATATTATATCCATTGTTAGCACTCGCGTGTTGTGACTGCTAACAATGGATTTTTAAATGCTATAGCAAACGTCCTTTCAATCCCATGCTGCTATCGGTCAGAACGCCCTTACGCCCTCTGGCGACGGGCTTCCCTCTGCACCATGGGTTTCAAGGTGCGTTTGCTATACGCTAAACAAAGGAGGGTTTTATGGGCTTAAATGACAGGAAAATGAAGATTTTGGCGGCAATCATAAAAGACTATATCGCCACTGCCGAGCCAATTGCCTCCCGCACCATCGCTAAAAAATATGACTTTGGTCTAAGCTCTGCCACAATTCGCAACGAAATGAGCGACCTTGAAGAGATGGGTTATGTTGTTGCCCCTCATGCCTCATCTGGGCGCATACCTTCTGACAAGGGCTACAGGCTTTATGTTGACCAAGTTATGAAGAAACGCAAGCTGTCCCAGGAGCAACAGGCCTTGATTGTGCAAGCTTTGCAGCAAGAAATGGGGCGCATGGAAACCATGATGCAAGAAATGGCGAGGGCAATTGCCTTGGTAACAAATTACACCACCATCGCCACCCAACAGACGGCAAAACGCCATATTATCAAGCATATCCAACTTGTTCCTGTAGAAGGGGCGGTGGTTGCCATGGTAATTGTGACGGCAGAAAATCAGGTACGCAATTGCACCGTGGTTTTGCCTGTAACCGCAAGCCCGACTCTTGTGTCAAAAGTTTCCAAGGTGCTTTCTGGAGCTTTGGCAGGGGCAACTGTAGAAGATTTAGGGAATGTGATGTACATTTCCATGATGCGCCACCAATTTGGGCAGGCGGGATTGGACACGGCTATGGTAGAGCCATTGATAAACGCCATTTACAGCGCAATGGGCATTGATGAACCACAGCAAGTCCATACAATTGGCATTAAAAACATTCTGGAATATCCAGAATTTGCAGATTTGGATAAAGCCCGCGCTCTTATGGGGGTTTTGGAGGAAAAAGACGAGCTTTTGGCGTTGGTTGCTCCCTCTGGCGGGGATAAAATCCAAATCACCATTGGCGCGGAAAACAATGAGCTTGTTTTGCAAGATTGCTCCATAATCCGCGCAAAAATCAGCATTGACCAGCAGTTTTATGGTAATATCGCAATTATCGGCCCTACCCGCATGGACTATGCACAGGTTATGTCGGCTTTGCAAACGGCATTGACGGCTTTAGGGCTTAAATAGTGGAGGATAGACATGGATAACGAAAACATTGAAAGCGAACAGCATCTTGAAGAAACCGAGGACGGCGTAGGGGAGCATACTATGCGCCCTGATGAACAAGACGAAACAGTGCAAGCAGAGGATTTCGTGGCGCAGTTGGTTGACAAATTAAAGCACACCGTTGCGGATTACGAAAATTACCGCAAGCGAAGCGAAAAGGAAAAGGCGGGCATGTATGACCGCGGGATTATCACCTTTGCTACAGAGCTTTTGCCTGTTATGGACAATTTTGCCCTTGCCACCAAAAACGCTGACCACAGCGACAATTTTGTTAAAGGGGTGCTGATGATACAAAGCCAGCTTAATAGCATGTTTGAAAACATGGGCATTACCAAAATCCCCGCTGTTGGCGAAACTTTTGACACCAAATTTCATAACGCCGTCAGCACCATTGAGGACGAAAGCCGCGGTGCGCAGGAGATTGCAGAGGAGCTGCAAGCGGGCTATATTTACAAAGGCGCGGTGATACGCCATTCTGTGGTTGTTGTTGCGAATTAGGGGGTGTAATTCTGAGAGAACAGAAATTTCCTCCACAATATTCCTCACAAGCAAAGAAATATATTGCCAAACAAGACCGAATTACTAAGCATCGCATAAGAGATGCAATCGAAGGTATACCTAGGGGCGACATCACCACATACAAACGCACAAAAGATTCGTACAGGTTGCGAGAAGGCAATTTTAGAGTGATATTTTACTGGATAAGTAATGAGCAAATATTTATTCAAACGATTTTGCCAAGAGGAGATGTGTATAAATAGGAGTGTGAAAATATGGAACTAACTTTAGAAATTAAGGAAATGGCGAACCATCTTGCAGAACATCTTGATGATAGGGATAAATTTCTTATGTTAGGAATTATGCGTAAATTTATGCCTGATGATGTTGCAACGGACGAGGATTTGCGCAATATTGACATGGCTATGGAAGAATTGGCGAGAGGTGAAACAACTTGCCATAATGATATTGATTGGGATTAAACAAATTTGTTTATTGTAGTTTTAAAATGCGATGATAAATGGAACTTAAATTAAATTTTAGGAGGACTAAAAAATATGTCAAAAATTATTGGAATTGATTTGGGAACGACAAATTCATGTGTTGCGGTTATGGAGGGGGGCAAGCCTGTTGTTATCCCTAATAGTGAGGGAGGGCGCACGACACCTTCTATTGTGGGCTTTACCAAGTCTGGGGAGCGTTTGGTGGGGGAGGCGGCGAAACGCCAAGCCATTACCAACCCTGACAACACTGTAATGTCAATCAAGCGTTTGATGGGCACAAAAGACAAGGTGACAATTGAGGGTAAACAATACAATCCTCAAGAGGTTTCTGCTATGATTTTGCAGAAGCTAAAGGCAGATGCAGAGGCATATTTGGGCGGCGAGGTTACAAAGGCGGTTATTACCGTTCCTGCCTATTTTGGCGACGATGAGCGTCAGGCAACTGTAGACGCAGGGCGCATTGCAGGCTTTGAAGTAGAGCGGATTATTAACGAGCCAACTTCTGCCTCCCTTGCCTATGGTCTTGACACGGAAAAAGACGAAAAAATCCTCGTTTATGACCTTGGCGGCGGCACATTTGACGTGTCCGTTATTGATATTGGTGACGGCATGGTGGAGGTTTTGTCCACTAATGGCGTTAACCATCTTGGTGGTGACGATTTTGATGAGCGCATTATCAAGCATCTTGTGACAGAATTTAAAAATACCGAGGGCATTGACCTCGCCCAAGACAAGGCGGCAATGCAGCGCATTAAAGTTGAGGCAGAGAAGGCGAAAAAAGAGCTTTCCACTGTAACCCAGACTGATATTAACATCCCATTTATCACAGCAAACCAAGATGGCCCGAAACACTTGGATGTAAAGCTTACCCGCGCTAAGTTTGATGAGCTTACTGCGGATTTGGTGGAGCAGACCATCCAGCCTGTTCACGCTGCGCTAAAAGATGCTGGCATAGGGGCGGCAGGGCTTACAAAGGTGCTGCTTGTTGGCGGCTCTACCCGTATACCTGCAATCCAGGACGCTGTTAAGAAAATCACTGGGCATGACCCATTTAAGGGCATTAACCCTGATGAGTGTGTTGCCATTGGTGCGGCTATCCAAGGGGGCAAAATTGGCGGGGATGATGCGCTAAAGGACTTGATTTTGGTTGACGTTACACCTCTTTCCCTAAGCATCGAAACCATGGGCGGCGTTGCAACCCGCCTAATAGAGCGCAACACATCTATACCAAAAACCCACAGCCAAACCTTCTCCACCGCTGCGGACAACCAAACCGCTGTTGATATTGTGGTGGTGCAGGGCGAGCGTCAGTTTGCCCGTGATAACAAGAAGCTGGGCGAATTTAGGCTTGACGGCATTTTGCCTGCCCCTCGCGGTGTGCCGCAAATTGAAGTTAGCTTTAATATTGACGCAAACGGCATTGTTAACGTGTCTGCTAAGGATATGGGAACTGGCAAAGAGCAGAAAATCACCATTACAGCCCAGTCTAAAATGAGTGATGAGGACATTAAAAAGGCAGTGGACGAAGCGGCGCAATTTGAAGAGGCCGACCGCGCTCGCAAAGAAATTATTGACACGAAAAACGAAGCTGATGGATTGATTTTCCAGACAGAAAAGCTGATGGCTGACCATGCAGAAATCATCACTGATGAGGATAAAACCGCTTTAGAAGAAGCTTTGGCGAGTTTGAAATCCACAAACGAAAGCATGAACGCCGAAGAGATGACCAAGGACGACGCTGACAAGCTGAGAACCGAAATTGAAGCTGTTACCAAAGTTATGCATGAGGTGGCAAGCAAGGTTTACCAAGCGGCGGCTGACGCAGGGTCAGAAGCAGGCACTGTTAACGAGGATGGCAGTTTTGAAGGGAATTACGAGGAAAAGGAAGAAGATAAAGAATAGGTTTGTAGGGGCGGAAATTTTCCGCCCCTTTCCTCTAACCTAAACCCTAACCGCAATGACGAACGTGGAGGGCTTGTAATGGCGTCATAGTAATATGAGTTGGCTGGATTATTAATCAAAGTATAGGTCGGTTTTTGTGAATTTAAATTCGGAACTGGGTTGAAATCTTAGTATTTCAAATGTTGTAAATCGAAGCTCGTTGGTATAGATAAATGCTTGATGTAAAGTTACTATGGGATACCCGCCTTTTAATAAATAGAACAGTATATCCAAACCACCTATCACACCCCTATCAAGCTCGTAGAACCCCCTGTAAGTACCTGGATTTCCAGGCATATTTGTTGCAACAAAGCTTCCTTGAAGGTCGGCATTTAGGGGATTAAACTGGATAAAGCTACCTTGACCATCCGTCCAACACCCAACAATCTTCTTTCCCGCTTCCGTAATTTCATCCAAAAGTTTCTTCCTCACAAAAAAATCCCCCTTCCGCCCATTTCATAAAGGGCTTGACAAAAGAGGCTCGCGTGTTGTAAGATTAACACTGAGCCTTTGGCTTTAAGGCACGCTAGGGGGCGTGAACCGTGGAAGTTGTAGCCGCCTAGCGTGTTCTTTATTTGCCACCGCGAATTTTGCAGAATACACATACATTGTAACCCAACAATTGGTACTTGTCAAGAAAAAAGTTATTGACGAAATCGCAGGCGGGGGGTTATAATTGGTAAGGGGGTGCGTTAGATGAAAAAATTTGATAGATGGTTTTATATAGCCGTTTTGGTGCTGTCGGCGGCGTTTTTGTTTTTTGGCAACCGCATAGCATCTCAGGGCATGTTTGTTTCTGAATTTGAGCCAATGCCTGTATATTCTGCTATCGTGCGGGAGATTACCGAAAGGCAGGACATGGCAGAGCTTTTTGGTTTTGATTTTGTGGTTGTTGATACGATTGTTTTGTTTAACGCTGAAATTACCAGCGGGGGCAGGGCAGGGGAGATGGTGCAGGGGGAGCAGTCCGTCACCTACGGCAGGGTTGTGGAGGTTAAGGAAGGGGATGGGGTTTTGCTTGTCCACGACACCTTCCATGACGTTTTTTGGTATGACAATCACATGCGCACCAATTACATAGTAATTCTTGGCATTGTGTTTTTTGTGCTTGTGGTGGTCTTTGGCAAGTTAAAGGGGCTAAATTCCATTATCGCCCTTACCAATGTCTGCATGGGGATTTTTCTGGTGCTTATCCCTGCAATTTTATCGGGGATGAATATTTATGTCGCCGCCGCAGTCATCAGCCTGTATTCCATAGTGTCCACCTTGCTAATTGTGATTGGAGCAAATAAAAAAGCCTTTTCTGCTATGATTGGCTGCCTTGGAGGGGTGCTGTTAGCAGGCGTTTTGATGTTTGCTATGGATATTATCATGGGGCTTACAGGGCTTGTGGACCACGAAACCCGCAATCTGTTGCTAATCCCCACGGCAGAGCCTATAAACATCCGCGCTGTGATTTTTGCAGGGGTGATAATTGGCTCAACAGGAGCGATTATGGATGTTGCCATGTCAATATCCTCATCTTTATGGGAAGTTATGCAAGCCCGTCAAGAAGCTAAATTTAGGGATATTTTTAAATCTGGTTTAGAAATTGGCAAGGATATATTAGGAACAATGTTAAACACGCTTATTTTAGCTTATATAGGCTCCACATTGCCTTTGATAATCCTGCTGATGGCATCAACCACCAGCTTGTTGGAGCTGTTTAACATGGAATTAATAATTTTGGAGTTTTTGAGGGCATTGGTAGGCAGTTTTGGCATGTTTTTAACAATACCCTTGACTGCCGTCATTTGCGGTTGGTTGTATACGAAAAAGGCTACAGAAATAAGTTTGCGATAAGAGCAAGGAGGGCTATATATGGGCTTAGTAAGAGCGGCGCGAGGTGCAGTGGAAGGGGTTTTGGCAGACCAATGGAAGGAGTTTTTCTATTGTGAGGCTTTGCCTGTTGATGTGCTTGTTGCAAAAGGCAAAGCGAGAATTAACCCCCGTTCTGCCAACAAGGGAGGAAATGACAATATTATTTCCAGCGGCTCTATTATCGCCGTTGCAGACGGTCAGGCTATGATTATAGTGGAGCAAGGTCAGGTGGTGGAATTTTGCGCCGAGCCTGGAGAGTTTGTTTTTGACGAGTCCACAGAGCCAAGCGTCTTTAGCGGCTCTTTAGGTCTTGGAATTAAAAACACTTTCAAAAGTATTGGTAAACGGTTTACATTTGGTGGTCAACCAGGAAACGACCAAAGGGTATATTACTTTAACACCAGAGAGATTACAGGCAACAAATACGGTACGCCCACCCCAATCCCCTTTCGTGTGGTGGATGAGAACATCGGGCTTGACATAGACATTTCCATCCGTTGCAGCGGGCAGTATTCTTACAGGCTCACCAACCCTTTGTTGTTTTATGCGAATGTATGCGGGAATGTGGCTGATGCCTATAACCGCTCTGAAATAGATGGGCAATTAAAATCCGAACTTTTAACAAAATTAAAGCCCGCCCTTGCAAGGGTTAGCGAAATGGGCATACGCTACAGTTCGTTACCTGGTCACACCATGGAAATTTCAAGGGCTTTAAATGAATTGTTATCTGAAAAATGGTCTGAATTGCGAGGGTTGTCCATTTCCTCTTTTAGCATTAAAAACATAAGTGCTTCCCCAGAAGATGAGCAGCTTATTAAAGATTTGCAACGCAAAGCCGTGATGCGAAACCCTGGCATGGCAGGGGCGGCCCTTGTAAGCGCCCAGGCGGATGCCATGCGAAGCGCGGCAGAAAACCAGAGCGGCATGGGCGGCATGATGGGCTTTATGGGCATGAATGCCGCTATGAACGCAGGGGGCAACCCAAACCCGAGTGCCTTTTTCCAGATGGATGAACAACAGCGGCAACAAGAGGCTGCACCTTCCCCTGTGGGTTGGGTTTGCCCTTGCGGCTCGGCTAATAATGGGCGTTTTTGCCCCGAATGCGGCACGGCAAGACCTGAAGCAGATGCGTGGAAATGCTCCTGCGGCATGGATAGTAGGGGGCGTTTTTGCATGGACTGCGGCACACCTAGGGCTTGATAAGGAGGGGTTGAGATGGAGCTAAAAAGCTGTACACAATGCCTTGGAGCGGTGAGGTTTGACGGGGAAAGAAAAATTTATGTCTGCCTATACTGCGATTCGGAATTTGAACCGCCAAAGCCTGAACGGGATGATGCTGTTGACAAAGAGGACATTATTAACCAACCTAAAGTTGATGCAGAGGTATTAACTGCAACTCCTATTGGTAAGGCTGTTGCGGTTATGGCGGCTGTTATTGGAGCTATTGTTCTTCTT
>WQSI01000074.1 GCA_009787945.1 Defluviitaleaceae bacterium | reverse complement strand
CACCAGACTGCTTAACATATTTACCTTCAACGTCAACAGCTTTGCGGAAAGACTCACGATAGGCAACCTGAGGCTGACCAACATTAGCTTCTACCTTAAATTCGCGAAGCAGACGCTCAACAATAACCTCAAGGTGAAGTTCGCCCATACCAGCAATAATTGTTTGCCCAGTTTCCTGGTCTGTATAGGTTTTGAATGTTGGGTCCTCTTCTGCCAATTTAGCAAGAGAAAGGGACATTTTATCCCGTCCTGCCTTGGTTTTAGGCTCAATGGCAATGTGGATAACAGGCTCTGGGAAGTTCATAGACTCCAAAACAACAGGACTATCTTCGATACAAAGAGTGTCGCCAGTTGTGGTAGACTTTAGACCAACAGCAGCGGCAATGTCACCTGCAAAAACCTTGTCAACCTCTTCCTTTTTGTTAGAGTGCATAAGGAAGATGCGGCTGACGCGCTCTTTTTTATCCTTTGTAGCGTTGTAGATATAGTTTCCGCTTTCAAATGTACCAGAATATACACGGAAGAAGGCAAGTTTGCCCACGTGCTGGTCAGTTACAATTTTAAAAGCAAGGGCAGAGAAAGGCTCGCTATCATCAGATTTGCGCTCCACCTCTTCCTCGGTGTGGGGCACAACACCTTTAATTGCCTCAATGTCAATAGGCGCAGGCAAGTAGTCCACAACGCCATCAAGAAGCAATTGCACGCCCTTTTTCTTATAGGCAGAACCGCAGAAAATAGGGGTTAGTTGGGTGGTGATGGTGGCTTTACGAAGAGCTTTTTTAAGCTCATCAATGCCAACTTCCTCTTCCATCAAAACCTTTTCCATAATGGCTTCGTCGGTGTCCGCTATAGCATCAATTAAAGCTGCGCGGGCAGCTTCAGCATCAGCCACCAAATTGGCAGGAATGTCACCTTCAATAACATCTTCACCAAGTTCGCCGCCGAAAGTATATGCCTTCATTGTGAAAAGGTCAATCATGCCTTCAAATTGAGATTCAGCACCAATCGGAATTTGCACAGGGGCAGGGTTCGCGCCTAAACGCTCCTTAATCATGCCGACAACATTCATAAAGTCCGCGCCTAATTTGTCCATTTTGTTGACAAAGGCGAGGCGGGGAACTTTATATTTATCAGCCTGACGCCAAACGGTTTCGGATTGAGGCTCAACGCCGCCTTGACCGCAGAAAACCGCAACAGCACCATCCAAAACACGCAGAGAACGCTCAACCTCAACGGTGAAATCCACGTGACCAGGTGTGTCAATAATATTTACACGGTAGTCGTTCCAGAAGGTAGTAGTAGCCGCCGAAGCGATTGTAATGCCGCGCTCCTGCTCCTGGTCCATACTGTCCATAACGGCGTTACCGTCATGGGTATCTCCCATTTTATGCACCTTGCCCGTGTAATACAAAATGCGTTCTGTGAGAGTTGTCTTACCCGCATCGATATGGGCCATGATGCCAATATTTCGGGTTTTCTCTAGCGGGTATGCTCTCTTACTCAAAATACCATCTCCTAATCTTTAAATACTCTTATAATGGGCCATACTCTTTGGCGACTTGCTCCCGAACCCAAGCGGCTTCTTCGCTTCCCATTTCGGTTTCAAGTGTAGAAATTTGAGCGTCAAGCCCTTTAACTTCAATGCCTTTATTGAGAGTACGAATTGTTAATAAAGCGTGCAAACTGCGTCTGTACCACGCTTGCAGTTCATTGTTAGTTGCCATAAAATCAACCTCCAAAAACTACCATTTGAAGTGAGAGAAAGCACGGTTAGCATCAGCCATTTTGTGCATTTCTTCTTTACGGCGCACAGCACCGCCAGTGTTGTTGATAGCGTCCATAATTTCATTAGCAAGACGCTCTTCCATGGTTTTTTCGCTTCTGCGGCGGCTGAAGTTAACCAACCAACGAAGCCCAAGGGCTTGTCGCCTTTCTGGGCGAACTTCCATTGGCACTTGATAGGTCGAACCGCCAACACGGCGGGCTTTAACTTCAACTTGAGGCATGATGTTTGCCATTGCTTCTTCAAAACTTTCAAGGGCGTTTTTGCCCTCACGCTTTGACTCAACAGTGCTAAACGCCTTGTATACAATACCTTGCGCCACACCTTTCTTGCCATCTAGCATGATGGTGTTAATCAGTTTTGTCACGACCTTGCTTTTATACAGCGGGTCTGCCAAAACATCCCTTTTTGGGACATGTCCTTTTCTTGGCACGTCTCTTCCCTCCATTTCTAAGCGTGAATAACACGCTTGCGGTACTCAAGAAGCGATGATAATCGCAACCTGTGGTGCCTGTTCTTGAGTTCAAAACTCACCCAGCACTAAACATGGGGATAAGCTCTGACCTCAAGAACAAGCAACTTGGTACGTTAAAAGTGCTTACTTCTTAGGTCTTTTCGCGCCGTATTTAGAACGGGCTTGCATACGGCCAGAAACACCAGCTGTATCAAGAGTTCCGCGCAAAATGTGATAACGAACACCAGGTAAGTCGCGTACACGACCACCACGGATTAGCACCACGCTATGCTCTTGTAAGTTGTGACCCTCACCTGGGATGTAGGCCGTAACCTCCATACCATTGGAAAGACGAACCCTAGCAATTTTGCGAAGTGCAGAATTTGGCTTTTTAGGCTTTTCGGTACGCACAGCCGTGCAAACACCGCGCTTAAAAGGGCTTGAAGCATCAAAACGTTGCTTTTTCAAGCTGTTAAGGCTTTTCTGCAAAGCTGGTGCAGTAGACTTACGTATTTTCTGCCCTCTGCCTTTTCTTACTAATTGGTTAAACGTTGGCAATTCATTCACCTCCCTACATATATAATCAAAACATACCTTGGCATTATACCATTATTTTTATACAATGTCAAGGGAAATTTTGAGATAATTTACGAAAGTTGGATATTGACTTTTGGAGGTAAATTAGGTATAGTTAACTTGTATGCATTTGTTAAAAGTGAGGGGAATTTGTGGGTATATTTAAACGCTCTAGGTACATAGCTTTAGCCTTTATTGTTTTGGCGTCGTTTACTGCCGTGTTTTTTGTGCTTGGTTCGCGGGCATCAAATACGGCTAACCATATTAGTGATGAACGTCACAGCTTGTCTGTGGCTTTATATGATTTGTCTGTTTCTGCTGAGTCTGAAACCCGCCTTATGCGCGTTATTGCGGTAAACGAGAACACAGAAATGCAGCGCAATGCTTTTGATATTTTGATTGATGAGGATAGAGCCAGTCAAGTTATTGAGATTTTTATGGAGTGGGATGCGCCCCAAAGAGAAATTGAGCTGTTGGAAGAATTTGCAAGGCGCAGAAATTTGATGAACGAAATTTTCCAAGTAGTTTTTTATTTACGTGATGAAGGCCGCTTAGAGGATGCAATCGACCTAGCCCATAGCCGAGAGATTGCATATTTAGGTACGCCCCTTGGACCCAAAATTGACGAGCTTTTGCAAATGGTGTACCACCGCACCGCGCAGGAGTTGGAGGATACCGAAATTCAATCTCGGTTTTTTATGTCACTAAGCTTGGTTTTTTCCATTGGTTTGGTGCTTATCGGTGCTATTGGCTTGTTTGGGCTGTTAAGCGTTGTTTTGCCTATGCGGGTTCGGGTTGTTATGTACGTTGTTCTTCTTACGCCTGTTATAAACTTAGTTTTTGTGGCGCAAGCCACCAATTACGCTAACGAAATGCATCAGGTTAGAAAAGACCATTATTCCCTAATTGCTGCTGTTTATGACCTAGAGCGTAGCACAGAGGCGTTAACCCGCCTGTCCCGCATCTTCGTTATAACCCAAGGGGAGGCGCAATTTGCCTTATACCAAGCAGAAAGAGGGCGGGATGTGTTTGGGCGGTCTTTGGACACTTTCGTGTTATCCCAGGCTACTGACCAGGAAACGAATACCATGGTTTATCTTGTAAATCGCGTTACAAACCTGCGCGTTATCGAGGACCGTGTAATGCAAGAGCGAACAAAAGGGCTGGATAGGGAAGTGGCGATTGAGAGGGTTTTTGGCCCAAGCTTTGTGCAGATGGGTTTTCCTGTAAATGGTCTTTGTGTGGAGTTGCGGGGAATGATTGACGCCCGCGTGGAAGAAACCCTGCACATGTATTCCGCAAGTTACCGAATCTATCACAATTTGGTATTGGGTTCAAGTGCTTTCCTGTTTTTGGTTGGCGCAATCGGCACAATTGTTAAAACCCACCGCAAAACACTTAGGACAGAGGTTGCACCCTCTGACATAATTTTGAAATTTAGATATGCTAATATTAAAACTAGCTTGCTGTTTTCCTTTGGCGCTATTATTTTGCTGTTTAGCGGTCAAATTGTTGCCACAACATTTTTTAACAATAACATCCGCTCACTTAATAACCATAATATGGAATTCATTATGGCAAGGTCGGAGCTTTTACTGGAATTTCATCAAGAATTCACCGAAATGCGGTTAATTTTAGCAGAGTCTTTTATGGACTCAGCTTTCTTAGAAACCGCCGACGAGGCTTTATGGAGCAGCTACGAGCGACGCTTAACTCACTCCTATGAAAACCTTAACAGGTTATCTGAAGCATATTTGCAATCTATCCAAGATGACCCTGTGTTTCCTAAGGTTGAGAATGATACGCGAGTTTACATTATGATAACCATAATGAATTATGTCAAAGGAACTTATTACGCTTTCAGCGAAAACTTTTTCCTAGATGGGGATAGGTCGCTTTATTTTGAACATGACATGGGTTATACCGAATCTGCTGTTATTATGATGGACGCGCTTAGGAGGATAAGAAATCTTAACCAAGAGATTATAACGGATAACATGCGTCATTATACCTTCATTTCACAAAGCATCACCAATGGGTCTTTGGTGGTGGCTGTATTGTTAGCGTCCAGTGCCGCTTGGTTTGTAATACGCCGCTTTGTTAATAAAATGTCCATGGTGCAAAACAACGCAGAAGCGGTTATATATGGGGATTTTGGGCGCATTGTACAAATGGATGAAAGTGACGAAATCTCAAAACTTTTTAAAGAGATTGTTGGGGCTCTTGCTAATGTGGTTAATCAGGTTAATTATGTTGTGGAGCAACATTCTGTTGGGGATGACCAAATCCGAATTGATGTAACTTCACTTAAAGGCAGCTCCCTTGAGATGGCAATGGCGATTAATAAGCTGTTAGACACGGTAACCGAAAACCTTATTGCCATTAGGTCGGCAGAGGAGCGCAGCAACATTATGCTTAACGGCAACCCTGCCGCATGTTTTCTGATTGACGAAGATTTTAGGGTGATTGATTGTAACGAAGCCGCAACAGCCTTGTTAAAATTTGAAAACAAACAAGAAACCCTGTTAAGAAGCCACGAAATTTTTGCAGCAAGAGGTTTTGCGACGCTAGAGCGCATTTTCCTTTCTGCCCTTGCATCTGGTCACGAAAGTTTTGAATGGGAGCTTTCCAATGCCCGCGGCGGCTTTATCCCTGCCCACATAACATTTGCCCGCTTTGCATCCCGCGATAAAAAGGTTATTGCCGCTTATATACAGGATTTAACGGCAATTCGCAATATGTTGGAACAACAAGAGTTGATGGAAATTGCCCAGGAGAACAGCCAGGCGAAAAGCCGTTTCCTTGCTCGCATGTCACACGAACTGCGCACGCCCCTGACGGCAGTTATGGGAATTTCTGAAATTCAGATGCATAACAAAGCCCTGTCGCCAGATGCCTATGAGGCTTTCACCAAAATCAACAACTCTGCTGATGTTCTCCTTGGCATTGTAAATGACATTTTGGACTTGTCAAAAATAGAAGCAGGCAAAATGGACATTACCAACATAGAATACGACTCTGCAAGTATGTTTAGCGACGTTGCCCAGCTTAATTTGGTTTATCTTGGCAGTAAGCGATTAGATTTTGTGGTAGACGTTGGCGAGGATGTGCCATCTTTGCTTAAAGGTGACGAATTGCGCATTAAACAGGTGGTTAACAATGTGCTGTCCAATGCATTTAAATATACAGACAAAGGCTCTGTTAACCTGCGGGTGCGTGTGGAAAACAGCGATTTAGACAATATAGTAAATCTTGTTATTACTGTGACGGATACAGGCAAAGGCATGTCAGAACAGCAATTAAAGGCTTTGTTTGACGATTACAGTCGCTTCCACACTCGCAATGACGCTTTTGATGTAGGAACAGGACTTGGCATGTCTATAACCCGAGGGCTGCTAACCCGCATGGACGGCACAATTGCCGTGACCAGTAGCGTCGGCAAAGGCACAGAAGTTACCATAATTCTGCCTCAAACCATTGTTACATCGCAAACTTTGGGCAAGGCGGCTACAAAATCTCTAAAAAGCTTTTCGACCTCTGCCGCATCCACTGCTAAGCGTATGTCATTTAAGCCAGAACCAATGCCCTATGGCAGAGTGCTTGTGGTGGATGATGTAGATGCGAATATTTACGTTGCTAATGGTCTTTTAGAATTATATGAGTTGGAAATTGAAACCTGCTCCAGCGGCGTGTGTGCCGTCCAAAAGATAGAGGACGGACAGGTTTATGACATTATTTTCATGGACCAAATGATGCCAGAAATGACAGGAACAGAAGCCGCCGCCGCTATACGCGGAATGGGATATACTAACCCTATTGTAGCTTTGACAGCAAACGCCCTTGTGGGTCAGGCGGATGAGTTTATGCGCAGTGGTTTTGACGGGTTTTTGTCAAAGCCCATACAAACGGCACAACTTAACGCGGTTTTGCACAAATTTATTAAGGAGAAACATTTTCCAAGTGTTGACGGTGTTGGCTTCGTGAAAACCGATGCCAGCGACGTGGAAGAGATTTTTGATAATCATATGCCCCTTGAGATTATCGACAAGATAAACCAAGACTTTTTGTCAACACAGGGGGATGTTATTAACCAAATTAGTTACGCTCAAAGCCAAGGCGACAATTTTACGGCAGAGAGGTTGGCGCATACCCTAAAGGGTCTTGCAAGTCTTATTGAAGAGGAGGCATTAGCAAATGTAGCCGCAGAAGCCGAAACCCGCTTTAAGGAGGGAGGAGAGCCAGGCGATGTACTAGACAGGCTAGCAAGCCAGCTTGACCCGGTGTTAGATAGACTGAAAGCGCAATATTCTGAAACGGATAACGCGGCAGAAGCGGCAGAGCAATGGACAAAAACCCTTGACAAAGCCGTGGCAATTGACGTTTTCGGCAGGTTAGAGGAATTGCTAAAGCGAAGAAGCTTTGACGCTAGTGACATGGTGGTGGAGCTGACCGAGATACCTGACACTAAGGAGCTTATCGAGGCTGTTAAAACCCTGGAATTTAGGCATGCTTTAAAAATATTGAAAGACTTACGGGAAACATTAGGTTTGCATGATAAATGATACAGCTAAATAAAAATAGAGGTGAACAAATGAATTTACAGCAATTAGACCCAGCACTGCTGTCGGCAGGCAGGGACGAAGGACAATTAATAAGTGTGTTGCAAAAGGCACAAGAAATTTTTGGCTATTTGCCTAATGAGGTAATTGAATACATAGGCGAAGGCATGGGGCTTTCTCCTGCTAAGGTGTTGGGCGTGGCAACTTTCTACTCCCTTTTCCGCACGAAACCCATTGGCAAAAACCTTGTTATGCTGTGCCAAGGTACGGCTTGCCATGTTAATGGTTCTGGCGAAATTGAAGAAGCCGTTAAGGCTCACTTGAAAGTGGATGAAGGGGAAATTTCCGCAGACGGACTTTTTACCTATAATAATGTAGCGTGTTTGGGGTGTTGCTCCCTTGCTCCCGCTATGATGGTGGGTGACCGTGTATATGGCGGGCTTTGCAACAAAAAAGTTGCTAAAGATTTGGAAGGCATAAAGGAGGCGAGCCAGTAATGGGGATTTATGTAGGAAGAGGCAGTTGCGGCAATGCCGCAGGGGCTGGCGAGCTTTTTGACTATTTCGTGGAGCAGGGTTTTGACGTTCAGCCTGTAGGTTGCAACGGCATGTGTTACCTTGAACCTATAGTGGAAGCTGACGGCAATATCTATGTTAAAGTGGACAGCACCGTCGCAGAAGAAATCGCAAAATCCCTGCGTGGTGAGAAAAACCGAGCAGGAAGCCACTTAATAAGCAAAGCCGACAGGCAAATTTTGGAGAGCCAACAGCGGGTTGCTCTGGCAAATTGTGGAAAAATAAATCCAGAGGACATTGAAGATTATCTTGCAAATTCTGGATATGAAGGCATTAAAAAAGCTATTGCAATGACCCCAGAAGCTGTGATTGATGAAATTAAGACATCAGGGCTTGCAGGGCGGGGCGGGGCGGGCTTCCCCACTTGGTTTAAGTGGAATGCCTGCCGCAACAATCCAGGGGACATCAAGTATATAATCTGCAATGCCGATGAAGGCGACCC
>WQSI01000073.1 GCA_009787945.1 Defluviitaleaceae bacterium | reverse complement strand
GAAACAAATTTGCCTGTGGGGCAGGTGCGCATCCGTGAGCGCGGCACGGCAGGGGGGCATAATGGGGTTAAAAACATCCTTTATCAACTGGAGGTTGAGGATTTTTTGCGTATTCGCATTGGGGTGGGCAAAAAGGGCGAGGGGTGGACCCAGTCTGGTCATGTTTTATCCCGTTTTTCCAAAAGCGAGGAGGATAAGGCTGTAAGGGGCGTAATTGCCGCTGCTGATGCTTTTGAGGATATTGTGCGGGAGGGGGTTCAGTTTGCCATGAACAAATATAACGCTAAAAACGCCGAAGAAGCCAAGGTGAGCGGGGCGGAGGGCGAAAATAAAGATGCAGAAAATTGATTTTGTTGCGCCCCTAACCAATTTGGAAAGTTTTAATAAAATTGCGGATGCTTTTAAGAAGAAACCCCCCCAAACTGCCCTTTGCGCAGGGGCTGTTGATGGGCAGAAGGCTCACATTGCTTGGGCATTGGGCAAGCCATTGGTTTTCATCACCTACAGCGAAGGGCGGGCTAGGGAGATTGCCCGTGATTTGGCTTTTTTTGGCACGCCTGCTCAATTTTTCCCTGCTCTTGACTTTATGGCGAATTATGTGGAGGTTGCTAGTAAAGACGTGATAATCCAAAGGCTGACGATTTTATCTCAAATGAATTTACCTTTGGTTACAACGGTTGACGCACTTTTGTCACCTCTTTCGCCTCCTGATGAGTTTCATAAGCATTTCATAACTTTGGCAGAAGGGCAGGAAATTGCCCTTAACGACCTGGCTTTAAAGCTTGTAAACATGGGCTATGAGCGGTCTGCTCAGGTGGAGGGTCATGGGCAGTTTGCCATCCGCGGGGGCATTTTAGACCTGTTTAGCCCTGCCTGTGCAAACCCCATGCGTATCGAATTTTGGGGGGATGAAATCGACAGTATACGCCATATTGATGTGGAAACCCAGCGTTCTCTTGATGGGGAAAAGCCTAGCCAAGCCCATATTTTCCCAATGAAGGAAAGGTTAGGGGATGCAATTGCAACCCTTTTTGACTATTTCCCAGGAAATACTCTGGTTTGTTTTGACGAGCCTGCCCGAATTTCTGCCCGTGCAGAGGAAATTCACAACCAACATTTGTCATATATCGAAAATGTGGCAGAACAAGGGCGCGAGCCTGCCCCTTGGCTTGATTATGTTGATGTTTTGCGGGGAGCAGAACCTTTCCACAAGGTCTTATTTAACCTAATGTCACAAAATGTAAGGGATTTTACCCCTTCTGTGTTGGTTCATTTTGAGGGCAAGGCGGCATCGACTTTCTCAGGTCGTATTGACCTGTTAGCAGAGGATGTTCAATATTTACTATCCCAAAACTACCAAATAATCATAACCGCAGGGGGGGAACACCGCGCCGCCCGCCTAGCTGACGACCTTAGAGATTTAGACATTGACCCTGCAAAACTGCATATACATCCTGGGGAAATTTCCGCGGGGTTTGAATATCCCCAGCTGAAACTTGCCCTAATCAGCTTTGCCGAGCCAAGAGAAGGGGAGAAGAAACGGCGCAAAACCCGACGCGCCCAAAAAAAGCGCAACCCAATAGACCATTTTACCGACCTTACAGTGGGGGATTATGTTGTCCATGACACGTCAGGCATTGGCATTTATCACGGTTTGGAAAAGATTGTGGTGGACGGCATCACGCGGGATTATCTTAAAATTGGCTATCGAGGGCAGGCGAACCTTTATATTGCCATAAACCAAATGGATGCCCTTCAAAAATATATTGGCGGGGCAGAGGCAAAACCCCAGTTATCTAAACTTGGCGGGGATGCTTGGTCAAAAGCCAAGGCAAAGGCGAAGCAGGCGGTGGAAGAGGTTGCCCGCGAATTGGTGGAGCTTTATGCCAAGCGGGAAGCGGTGAAAGGTCACGCCTATGAAGCTGACACCGTATGGCAGACGGAGTTTGAAGATGCCTTTATGCATGAGGAAACCGACGACCAACTAACCGCTGTAGAGGACATTAAAAAGGACATGGAAGCCCCGAAAGTTATGGATAGGCTAATTTGTGGTGATGTGGGCTATGGCAAAACCGAGGTGGCAATTCGCGCCGCCTTTAAAGCCGTGGGTGACGGGAAACAAGTCGCCTTTTTATGCCCCACAACCATACTGGCACAGCAGCATTACAATACAATTGTGCAGCGCATGAAGGATTTCCCTGTACACATTCAGGTTGTTTCGCGGTTTAAAGGGGCGAAGGACACAAAGCTTATTCTGCAAGATGTAAAGTCTGGCAGGGTGGATATTTTGGTGGGCACACACCGCCTTCTTAGCGATGATGTGGAATTTGCCAACCTTGGCTTGATAATCGTTGATGAAGAACAGCGTTTTGGGGTGTTGCATAAAGAAAAACTGAAGCAAAAGTGGGCGCATGTTGATGTGGTCACTCTTTCAGCGACCCCTATTCCGCGAACTCTTCACATGTCTTTGGCAGGGATTCGGGATATGTCTGTCCTAACCCAGCCCCCCTTGGAGCGTCAGCCCATCCAAACCTTTGTGCTGGAATACAGCCCAGAAATGGTAAAATCTAGCATAACACGGGAGCTTGCCCGCGGTGGTCAAGTGTATTATTTGCATAATCGGGTGCAAAATATTGCGTCAACCGCCGCTAAAGTCCAGGCTCTTGTGCCTGATGCCAGTGTTGCCTATGCCCATGGCAGAATGAGCGAGAGAGAGCTTGAAAATGTGATGATGGACTTTATAGATGGGGAAATTGACGTGCTGGTCTGCACCACCATTGTGGAAAGCGGGCTTGATATTCCTAATGTTAACACCATCATCATCCAAGATTCTGACCATTTAGGGCTTTCCCAATTGTACCAGCTTCGTGGGAGAGTCGGCAGGGCAGGGCGCAGCTCCTTTGCCTATCTAATGTACCGTAAAGACAAGGTGCTGACGGAAGTTGCCGAAAAACGCCTGCAAACAATCCGCGAATTTACAGAGTTTGGGGCGGGCTTTAAAATTGCCATGCGTGACCTTGAAATTCGCGGGGCAGGCAACTTGCTAGGCACAAGTCAACATGGACATATGGACGCAGTGGGCTATGAAATGTACTGCAAATTATTAGACATTGCCATGAGGGAAATGCGGGGCATGGAGCCTCCTGCTGACTTTGAAACCCTAATGGATATTACCCTAGATGCCTATATTCCTAACCATTACATCCCCCACGAAGGTCAGCGGCTGGATATTTATAAAAAAATATCCCACATTGAAAACCAAACTGACTTTTATGATGTGCAAGAGGAGATGGAGGACAGATTTGGCACATTGCCCCCCTCTGCCCAAAATTTGCTGGATATTGCCTTGCTAAAGGCAAGAGCGAGAGCCTTCGACATTATTGCCATAAAACAAAACGGCGGCACAAACACTATAACCATAGCCTTCAAGCCAGATGCCAAGGTTGACCCCCTTACCATTGCCCGCATGGTGAAAGAGAGCAAAAACCGCCTAAAATTTAACATAGGCACAAACCCAACCCTTGTCTATAAAGCAAAGGAGGGGGAAGATGTGATGGGTTCTGTGACCGCAATTGTGCAGAATCTTGTGTCTTATACATCTAATCATCCATCGTAGGGGCGCATATTATGCGCCACATTTGTCACTAAATTAGAGCAAAATTTGTTGACAAATGTGGCGTAAAAGGGTACAATAGCACAAAGGAGTAATGTGAATGTTTAAAGGTGAAAATTGGGAATTGTTAAAATATGCCTTTGGCATGGGCAGTAAAATTTTTACTGTTATGGTGATGGTAAATGCTGTAAATGCGTGGTTTGCAGGGGAAATTGATGCAAATTATATGCGCGTTTTTAATCAATTTGCCATTGTTTTGGTGTGTATTGCTGTTGTGTTTCTATTCGAGAAGCTAAAGAGCAAAATGTGGCTTAAAATAGTGGCTTCTTATAGTGCCATGTTGGCTTTAAGCTCACTTTTCACTTGGATTGTCGGGCTTATGGGGGAGGGAACGACCTCCGCTGATTTTTTAAGAAGCATTATGACAAACACTATAATTTATGTAATTGTATTTATAGTAAGTCTGGTAATAGAACATAAAGAAAAGGGAGAGAAAGAGAAAAATGCTGAATAAAAACGGAAATATCCAAAATTTTTTAGGTTGCAACGCAAGTTATGAAGAGGCGCAAATTGTGATTTTTGGCGCGCCTTATGACGCAACTACATCAAACCGCCCAGGGGCGCGTTTTGCCCCAGCCGCCATGAGGGGGGAAAGTTACGGGCTAGAAACCTACAGCCCCTATCTGGACAGGGATTTGGAAGAAGATGCAAAAGTTTATGACGCGGGGGATTTGGAGCTTTACGGCGGGGCAGAAACCGCTTTAAAAGCCATTGAGGAAACCACAGCAGAAATCCTGGCAGACGGCAAAATCCCTCTAATGTTAGGAGGGGAACATCTTGTGACCCTTGGGGCAGTTCGTGCAATGGCTAAAAAGCACCCAAACCTGCACATTTTACACTTTGATGCCCACACAGACCTGCGGGATGAATACCTAGGAGAAAAGCTGTCCCATGCCACGGTAATACGCCGTTGCCACGACATTTTAGGGGATGGGCGCATCTTCCAATATGGCATACGTTCTGGCACAAAAGAGGAGTTTTATTGGGCGAAAGACCATATCGCCAATGGCTCACAGCCTAAAATGGTAGCAGAATTGGCAGAGCTTAACGCCCCCTTCTACTTCACCCTGGATTTGGATGTCCTCGACCCTTCCATCTTCTCTGGCACTGGCACACCAGAAGCTGGCGGAATCACCTTTGAAGAGCTGCGCCACAACCTGGCATTTTTAAGCAACCTAAACATCGTGGGCTGCGACATTGTAGAGCTTGCCCCAAACTACGACCCCAGCGGAGTTTCCACCGCCACCGCCTGCAAAATCCTGCGGGAAATTTTGCTGACCATCAAAACATAACCCCTCACCAAAAATAACTTCAACAAAATTACAAAAAAACCTTGACAAAACCAATCCCGCGGTTTATAATAATCTAGTTGCATCTTTCGGCGGGATAGCTCAGTTGGCTAGAGCATCTGGTTCATACCCAGAGGGTCGGGGGTTCAAGTCCCTTTCCCGCTATTACTAAATCCCTAAAGGAAGTTTTCTTTAGGGATTTTTATTTTGTGATTTTTATTTTGTGATTTTGATTGTATGTGGGGGAGTTTTGGTTATGGAACAGGAAATGAGTATAATTGGGGAGGGCTACTTTAGGGCATGTCAATCAAATTTTGCACCATAGCCAGCGGGTCGTCTGGCAATTGTACATATGTATCATCGGGTGATGTTGGGATTTTGGTGGATGTTGGGCTTACGGGGAGGGTGGTTGAGGAGGGGCTTGCTGTTCAGGGCATTGACCCTCGCTCTCTTACGGCGATTTTTGTGACCCATGACCACGGGGACCATATTAAGGGGGTTGGGGTGCTGTCCCGCCGTTATAATTTGCCCATTTATGCCACGTCGGGCACGTGGGCTTATGCTGAGAGATACAAGGTTTTGGGCAGGCTTAACCCTGCCAACAAAATGTTGGTGAGAAATGGGGTTGCTGTGCATTTGGAGGGTGTGGAGGTTATGCCTTTTACCTTGCCCCATGATGCTAGTGAGCCTGTGGGGTATGCCATAACGGCAGGTGAGCATAAAGTGGTGATTGCTACAGATTTAGGGCATGTTAACCCCCATGTGGCTAACCATGCGGCAGGGGCGGATATTTTACTTATTGAGGCAAATTATGATAAACATATGTTGGAGGCAGGACCTTATCCTGCTCACTTGAAACAGCGTATTTCTGGGGCTATGGGGCATTTGTCTAATGTAGAGTGTGGGGGGTTTTTGGCAGATATTGTATGTGAGCGAACAAAACATATTTTTCTGGGGCATTTAAGCCAAGAAAACAACCGCCCCATGGTTGCCCATGAAACGGTTAAAAATATTTTGTTAAGCCGTAAAATTGATGTGGGAGGGGCTGTCAAGCTTTATGTGGCAGACCGCCACCGCCCTAGCCCTATGTTGGTGCTGTGAAGCTCAACATTCATCTATTGTAATTAATAAAAATTTGCCAGTCGTAGACCATGAAGCTTAACCCATCCCACTGCCGAAAACCTGAAGGGGTGCGTAAGCTTGCCCGCTAATCATCTCCACCCCCCACAATTCAATAGAGCACCCCAAGGGTTTTATGCATTGGAGCATAACCAACCCCTAAGTGTTGGTTATGAACACATCACGGATTGAAAACAGTTTGAATGTTTGTTTCAGAGATTTTAATCGGAATTAGCCAGTCTGATTCTGGTGCGATACCGAAAATATAGTTATATTCAATTTCTGTTACAAAGCCATCATTTATAGTGAATGTATTTTCTTCGTTGACCATTCGGAGGTGACCTGCTGTATCAACTACTAAGCTTTCTCCTTCAATAACCATAAGATAACTCATAATACTCGACCCAACAAAGAAATTGAGTATGACCCCAGGATTATTGTTTGGTGGTGCAGAAGCAGATACATCCGTCACCCAAGTTTGGTAAAACTCTAAAGCTACAGCGACATTATCCCTAAAGGTATAAACCGCAAAGAAACCAGAAGGTCCGCTGTGACGTTGCTTTTTTATTAATAATTCGGGAAAATCATCCAGGTCAATATCATGCAAAATAAAAAACCATTCCCATTCCATATAGTCGTGAATATATCCGAAATCATAAAAGGATACTTCTGCATATTGGCGCAATAGTGCAGTGTATTCCTCGCGTAGCAATTCACTGGCTTGTGCGCGCCTAATATTGTCATATGTATCAACATATGCGGCATAATCATCATCATCAAGAGAAGCCGCGCTGTTGTCGTCGTTGCAACCCGCTAAAACCAGAGCCAACAACACACAAGCTCCCATGAAAATTCTTTTAATTAAAGTCATTTTACCACCTATCCTCAATTAAAATTTGTCCGTTATATATAATAAAATTAACCATTCCCCAGAAATTACTTAGAGTTGTGTATAACTCGTCGTCAACAACTTTATGTATATTCCATTGGTTTTCTCTTATACCTTCAATAAGAACAGGGGGTAAGTCAAAATGTTGCTTCATTGTGTCAAGTGGAACAAATATGTCAAACTGACCCGTGGATGTAGATTTGATGGGGTGAGCATCCATTTTCACACCGTTTATGATAATGTCCCAACTTGCCACTTCCTCTTCTGTCGGCTCGTCCCCCTCTTGCAAAATATAATCCAACCAAGAACCATAAATCGAGCTAAAAACCTCAATCCTATCGTCAAAAAACCAGCGTCCTGTGTGAAGTCCATGCCATATAGCTATTTCCGCTTCCACATAAACCACGCCACCAACAATAATTGGCGGTATTCCTAGTGAACCTCTGTAGCCCATTCGTCTAACTTCTGGTCTACCGACCTGCCAAAAGCTACTACCAGAGCCAGCGTCATCAATATTGACATTAAGCTCACCATCAGTTGTTAAGCCCGACATATTAGCGCCGAATGGTCGAAGGGGCAACATCAACGTAACCCCGTCATCTGCTAAAATCACAGGTGCGCTTATTTGCTCTCCGCTAGAAACAAATTGCAAATGTGATAATGTAAAATCCGTTAGCGAAAAAATATAGTCAAAAAACGTTAAGTTTATATTATGTGGGATTTCTACACCATGGAGAGGATGCCACAAAAAACCGTCAGGAAAATCTTGACCTAGAAAGATGATGCTTGTAGCCTCTGCAATATTGCTGCTCTTCGCTTCATAAACCACTGCAAGAGGTCGTTGGTTCATGCTGGAACTCATGTTCCAAAAGGTATAGGCGATTGAGGTGTGCTCATTATAAGTAAAATGAAAGGTATTATCAGCATTGGTATAAATGCCCCTATTAACGCCCTCGCCCTCTCTAAACCAACAAACCACCACATTATCCATATCCCCCACAATGGCGGAAGCTATGTAAATTGGGTTGTTCTCCATTGTGAAGGTTGGCGCGTCTGCGGTGATGTAAGCTCGCACGGCCATGCCCACAGTTGGCTTTGTGCCGAACAAGAACGCGGTTTGGTGAACGCCTACTATGGTTGCGGGTGTGCCGTCTGCTTGCTCGATTTCGATTGTGAACCAGTCCACATACCAAGGCACAGTGCCGTCGGCGTTAACAGGGCCTTCAAAGTCCAGAATAATGCCTTCAACCACCATGAAGTGGGGCGGTAGAATAGGCAAATCAGGCAGAATTGGCGGTTCTGGCTCAGGCTCTGGTTCGGGTTCTGGTGGAGGTTCTGGCTCTGGCTCAGGTTCAAACTCTATGGCGGCAACTGCCTGGCTTTTGGCGGCATAGTCATCACTCTTGTGAGAGCCGCCAGCCGCCAACACCGCAACAATTGCAACAACTGCCGCCAAAACAAGC
>WQSI01000072.1 GCA_009787945.1 Defluviitaleaceae bacterium | reverse complement strand
GGAAACACGGCTTCCGCCTAAGTCCGTGCCTGAACCTTAGAGATGAGGGGCTGCGGCAGATATTAAGGCTGTCCCCCATGGTGATGGTTAGCTCTTGGTTGCTCCCAGTCAATATTCTTGTAAATACAGGGATTGCAGCCAACATCAACCAGGCTTATTCAGCAGAATTAAACGCCGCAAACGGGATTTTTATGGTATCTACAGGAATGTTCATCTTGTCTGTTACAAATGTTATGTTTCCAAAATTATCCAGGGAAGCGGCACGTGAGGGAGATGAAGCAGAATTTAAGGAAACTTTATCAAGTTCCGTTTCTGCATTATTATTTTTCCTAATGCCCATGACGGTGGGCTTGTGGATTTTGCGAGTGCCAATAATACGCCTAGCCTTTGAGAGGGAACAATTCAGCCCTTACGCCACAGGGCGGGTTTCTTACGCCCTTGGCGTGCTTGCCTTGGGAATTATTGGATATGGGCTAATAAGCATTTTAAACCGCGCTTTTTACGCCCAAAAAGACGGCAAAACGCCAATGATTGTTACGGTCATCGCTCTTATTGCCAATGTTATCTCCGCGCTGATTTTTGTTAATATTATGGGCATCGGCGGCCCAGCTCTTGCGTCAACAATCTCTATTAATTTGGCGGGGTTCGCCCTGTATGCCGTTGCCGCCCGCAAATTCGGTATTCTTAACAGGTCGGCGGCAATAAACTTTATAAAAATGTTGTTAGCAACAGTTGTTATGCTAGGCGGATTAATGCTGATAAACCCCGCAATAAGCGGGCTTCACGACATTCTTGTGATTGCCCTCACATTCGTAATAGGAATATTAATATACATGGGTGCGGCAACTATTTTGCGCATTAAAGAGGCTAATATGGCTAAAACCGCCATTTTAAGCCGTTTAGGCAGAGGGGGTTCTGAAAATGAATAGTTTTGAAGGAACAAAAGTTTTAATGGCACTTATGGGCATGGACATCGGCGGGGCAGAAACCCATGTTTTGGAGTTGTGCAAAGCTTTGAAAGACCGTGGTTTGGATGTGCATGTGGTTTCAAATGGCGGCATTTATGAAAATGATCTGGTTGAACACGGCATAAAACACCACCACGCGCCCATGCACAACAAAAAACCAGCAAACCTAATATCATCTTACAAAATTTTGGAGAAGGTCATCCGCGAGCATGACATTAATTTGGTTCATGCCCACGCGCGTATTCCCGCGTTTTTGTGCGGCCTGCTACAAAAGAAAGTGGGTTTTGTTTTTGTGACAACCGCCCACGCTCATTTTAATAACGCCCTTGCATACCGACTTTTAACCAACTTTGGTGATGCATCCCTTGCCGTTGCTGAGGACATAAAAGAAAACCTTATTAAAAACTACCGCATGAACCCCCAGGATGCTTTTCTGACAATAAATGGCATTAATATGGACACTTTTGGCGTAAATGCTGATTATTCTGGGATTTCAAGCGAATTTGATTTAAGTGCCGACAACAAAACCATTGTAAACGTCAGCCGCATGGACAAGGACATGTCCCACGCCGCCCATCGGCTTATTGAAATCGCGCCCTCTATCCACGAAAAAGACCCGAATTGCCGCATTATCATCGTTGGCGGCGGTAATGACTTGGATGCGGTTTCCGCTAAGGCTGAGGTGGTAAATTCCGCATTAAACCTACAAAAAGTCATTGTTACGGGAACACGAACAGATGTGTCAAAATTTTTAGGTATGGCAGACATTTTTGTGGGGGTTAGCCGCTCCGCATTGGAAGCCATGGCATGTGCCAAACCCGTTATTTTAGCGGGCGGGCAGGGTTATCTTGGGCTTTTTGAACCATCTATGAAAGAAGTTGCTGTTAAAACAAATTTCACCTGCCGAGGACATTCCGAAGTTACCCAGGAAGCCTTGCGGCGGGATGTTTTGGCGTTGATGGATATGCCTGCGGATAAAATGGCAGAGCTAGGCAATTTTGCCCAGGAAATGGTTAAAACGGAATATTCTGTTGACAAAATGGCAAAGGATGCTATAGAATTATATCATGCTGTTCGCAAGCCACGAAAGGCTACAGATGCGCTAATTTCGGGGTATTATGGTTCTAATAACCATGGTGATGATGCTCTGCTTCGTTCTGTAGTGGAGGATTTAAGAGAAATTGACCCAAATATTAGAATATCTGTTATCTCCAAAAGACCCAAAGAAACCGAAGGAATTTACAATGTGAAAACTTTGTACCGCTTCAATCTGCCTGCCATCATCAGAGCTTTGAAGCAGACGAACCTGCTAATTATGGGCGGCGGAAGCCTTATCCAGGATTTGACATCAACACGGAGTTTAGTTTACTACACTTTTGTGATGAAACGGGCGGCGAAAAACCGCGCAAAAATCATGCTTTACGCCAATGGTATAGGACCGTTAACAGAGGACAAGAACAAACGCCGCGCTGTAGATGCGCTGGAGAAAGCCGAAGAAATTACCCTTCGCGATGGAGGCTCGCTGCAAACTTTAGAAAATTTGCGGCTAAAAAACAGCAATGTTCAGGTTACGGCAGACGCGGCATTCCGCTTTCGCCAAGCTGACCAGGAAGGCGCAAAGGCGTTACTGAACAAAATCCACCTTGTAGGCAACAAATATTTTTGTGTGTCCCTGCGTGGTTGGCGCAGTTTGAAGGATGACTTCATAACAGAAATGGCAGTGTTTTGTGACCATATGATGGAAAAGCATGGTCTTGCGCCCCTGTTCATCCCCATGCAACCCAGCAATGACGCTGAAATATCTACCAAAATAATGGAAAAAATTAGATATAAGGGTTACTATTTGGAGGACGAATTTACCATAGAAGAGGTTCTGGCAATCATTGGCGGGGCAGAATTTATGCTTGGTATGCGTTTGCACTCCATCATATATGCCGCAAATGCAGGAACACCTGTGGTTGGATTGGTTTACGACCCCAAAGTTTCCGCTATGATGGAGGATTTAGGGCAGACAACCTACACAAATTTGGAGGACATTTCTGCAATGCGTCTTATTGTCTTATCAGAAAAGGTAATGAAAAACCGTGATGAAATTGTGGAGCAATTGACCCAAAAAACCGCTGTTTTGGCTGATAAGTCAGAAAAAAATGCGAAAATTGCTTACAATATTATAAGCAGAGATTTATTTTAGGAGGTCTTGGCTATGAATAACAACGAAAACGAAAGATTTAGGGAAAATGGTGACGAGCTGACCCCTGGCGGCTCGCGGGTTTATCGCCACGACGATGTAGAGAGGGATTTTAAGCCTCCAGAACAGTATTGTGTTTATATTGACGAAGTTTGTGGTCATTTTGACGCAATGTTTCCAAACCGCGAAACCATTGTATTACACGAAATTATCTCGGATTTGGTTCATATTGACGTGCATGTTATGAAGCCCGCCCAGGATGGCGATTTTTATGTGCTTTACACCACAGGCATGTCCGATTTGCCCATGAACATACATCCAGACGTAGAAAATCCAGAATTGTGGCGACATGCCGAGGTTTTCATGTTGTTACCGCCTACATGGAAGCTGCCCAGTGACATGGAGCTAACCTCCAACATGCCAAGCGATGACTATTGGGCGATTGGCATGTTAAAATTCCTGGCGCGTATGCCTCACGAGTTTAATACATGGCTTGGCGACGGGCATACCGTGCCTAATGGCCCCCATTACACACCCATACTGCCAAACTCAAAAATGGGTGGTGTGGTTTTGGTGGGTATAGGCGAAGAGAACGGCGTTGTCAAAGGGAAAGACGGCAACGAAATTAACATTTATATGGTGGCGTTAGTTAGTGAAGCGGAAACGAATTTTAAGCTGGAGCGCGGCATGGACGCATTGATGAGCCTGTTTGACCAACACAAAATTGACATGGTGCAAGATGTTTGGCGGGGTAGCTGTGTATGAGAACCCAGATATTAGGGGTTGGCTTCGACGGCCTGACTATAAGTGAAGCGAAATCGGCTTTTTTGGGGCTTTTAAAGACCGATGAGCCTAGCTTGGTTGTCACGCCCAACCCTGAAATGGTGATGCTTGCCCGCAAAGATACTAAATTCAAGGATTTGCTTAACTCTGCTGACTTGGTTGTGCCAGATGGAATTGGCATTGTTCACGCTTCCAAGCTAACCAAAAAGCCGCTGAAACAACGTGTTGCAGGCTTTGATTTGCTGTTGGAAGTTTTTGCCGCAAAGGAAGCTAAGGAGGTCAAATGGTATTTTTTAGGTGGTAAGCCTGGGGTTGCCGAAAAAGCCAAAAAGCAGATGGAACAACGCTTTGGGTTGCAGGTGGCGGGATGCGAAAACGGCTACTTTAAAGACGACGATGCAGTAATTGCCCGCATTGCCGCATCTGGTGCGGATATTGTCCTTGTTGGTTTGGGGTTTCCCCGCCAAGAAATTTGGGCGGCTACGAACAAGCACAAACTTGGAGCGAAAATTTTAATGGGTGTTGGCGGCAGTTTTGACGTGATGAGCGGCGAGCTGAAGCGCGCCCCTAAATTCTTCCAAAAAATTGGGCTAGAGTGGCTCTATAGGCTTCTACGACAACCAAAACGAATCTGGCGGCAACGGGTGCTGTTAAAATTTGCAATTGTTGTTATTTTTAGAAAAATGAGAGGTGCAATGTGAGTAGAATAAATACAAAAAAACTTTTGTTAGAATATGCCATGACAGCGGTGGGAACCGTGATTATGTCTGTGGCTATCCACTTTTTCTTCATACCCCATTATTTGGTGGTGGGGGGCGTGTCGGGTCTTGCTACAATTTTCCTGTATATGTGGGATTTCCCTGTGTGGGCAACCACAGCATTAATTAACGCCCCTCTTTTGGTAATCGCGCTGAAAGTCGTGGGGATACAATATATCGGGAAAACCATTTTTGCTGCCGCCTTAATGTCTTTGTCGCTGTTTTTGCTGGAATTCGTTCCTGGCGGCGTGGAAACCGACCTGTTTTTAGCATCGCTGTTTGGTGGTGTGGTCTGCGGTATTGGCGTGGCAATCGTCCTAAGGGCAGAGGCAACCACAGGCGGCTCAACCCTTGCCGCTGACCTGGTTTCCCGCATTTTCAAGCGCTTGACAACCCCCCGTGTGCTTCTTGTTATGGACTGGGGCGTTATCCTCACGGGGCTTGCGGTTTTTGGGCCTCAACGGACTATGTACGCTTTAATCGCTTTGTTTGCCTCTATCATGGCAATGGAATATTTTATGAAGTGGCCAAAGTTCACAAAAGGCGTGTTCATTATCTCTGAAAAGTCGGAAGAAATTGCCCAGGCGTTGCAGGATAAAATGGATAGAGGCGTAACCATGCTCGACGGGCGTGGATTTTATACCAAACAAGAAAAGTCTGTCATTTTGTGCGTTATGTACAATCGCCAAATTCAGCGGCTTAAAGAGGTTGTTAATGAGGTTGACAGCTCTGCTTTTGTGATTGTTACCGATGCCCGCGAGGTTATGGGGGAAGGATTTTCTAAGATAATTAGGGATTAGGGGGATTTTATGGAGTATTTTAAATTACACAATGGTGTAGAGATGCCCATGCTGGGTATGGGTATATCTCAAATACCATCTGACACTGACGGCGTTGGCGTTGTTGTTAACGCTATAAATGCAGGCTTTCGGCATTTTGATACAGCAGAATATTATGGTAACGAGGATATGTTAGGTGAGGGTATACGCAAAAGCAGTCTGCCTCGGCAAGATATTTTTGTCACAACAAAAGTACATAATCAAGCGCAAACCCGCCCGAATGGTGTGCAGGAAGCTTTTGAAGCAAGCCTTGACAAGTTGGGGCTTGACTATATAGATTTGTATTTGGTTCACTGGCCTTTGCCTGGTTATTGGATTGAAGCTTACAAGAAATTGGAAGAGATTTACAGGTCAGGCAAAACCCGTGCAATCGGGGTTTGCAACCTTAAAATCCACCATTTGCAAGAACTGGAAAAATATTGCGAAATTTTACCTATGGTCAATCAATACGAACATCATCCATATCTAACACAGCCCGAAATCCGCGAATACTACCAGCAAAAGGGAATTTTAATTACAGCCTATTGCCCCTTGGGGCGCGGACGCTTAGGGCTAATGGATAATCCTACAATTGCCGAAATCGCCAGAAAGCATGGCAAAACCCCTGCCCAGGTTATTTTACGTTGGAATATGGATTTGGGGGTTTCAGCAATTACAAAAACCGTGACCCCAAGCCGCATGGCAGAAAATTTTAACATTTTTGATTTCAACCTTGACAAAACCGACATTGAAACCATAAACGCCCTAAATAACAACACCCGCGTAATCCGCGACCCTGATGACCCAGAAAGTTACACAGGAAGCGTACATCTGTAATAAGAGGGATAAAATGAAACTTAGAGATATGATTTTAGCAGGACTTTTTATAGCTTTGGTGTTTTTAGCCACGGCTTTTGTTCGTGTGCCTTCGCCCTTCCCTACAGGGGCTGGGCAAATTCACACTGGCACAGCGGTGGTTTTTATTGTGTCCGTGGTGTTTGGCCCAAAAATGGGTGCTATAAGCTCCCTTGGAATGGTGCTGTTTAACCTTATTTTTCCTTTTGTGCCTTGGGCACCAATAAATCTAGTTGTGCGCCCTGTTATGGCAATAATTTTTGGCACTGTTGCCAACATTGGCGGGGCAGGCGGCAAAAAATGGTGGCTCAACATTACAGCGGCTTTATTGGGGGGTCTGTGGCTGTTGCCAGCCATGTATGTTGGTGAGGTTTTGGTGCTTTCTGTGCCATGGGAAGCCCCTGTGGTTGGCATACCAGGCAATTTCATGCAAATTGTATTATCCGTCGCCATAGGAATTCCATTAATCGCTATTTTGCGCCCCCAATNGGAGAAAATCAAAAATAGGTGATGCACATGAACAAATTGATAGAAGAAAACTTTACAAAGCGTAATATTGGAGTGGTGTTCTTTGGCTGTTTTTCGGAAGCGAAGGAATATTTACTGGAAGAAATACCTAACTCTGCGACAATTGGTATCGGAAATTCGCAAACTTTGAAGGGAATGGGCATCACCGATGCTTTTGCTGCCCGAGGTAATATTGTTTATGACAAAGAGTTGGCTAAAAGTCCAGAGGAAAAGATGCAGTTAAACAAGCAGTCACTTTTGTCGGATTATTATGTTTCCAGCGCCAATGCAGTATCTGCGGACGGGCGGATTGTTAATATCGACCACAGCGGAAACCGTGTAGCCGCCCTGGCATATGGACCAGACAGGGTTTTCTTGGTTGTTGGCAAAAATAAAATAACCCATACTTTTGAACAAGCCATGACGAGGGCGAAGAACACCTCTGCCCCTGCCAACGCAAGAAGAGCGGGGCATAATCCCCCTTGTGTCGAATTAGGATATTGTGTAGACTGCCATTCGCCAGAGCGCGTTTGCAACATTATTTCTGTTATCGAGGGTCAGTCTGTTAAAGGGCGGCTAACTTTGTTAATTGTTGATGAAGATGCAGGATTTTAGGTGATAAAATGGACATTATGGACAAACTGACAATTTTATCAGACGCGGCAAAGTATGATGTTGCGTGTACCTCTAGCGGAACGGAGCGAGGAGGCGTTAACGGAACTCTCGGCAACGCCGTAATGGGCGGCATTTGCCACAGTTTTTCCGCAGACGGCAGGTGTATCGCCTTGCTAAAGGTGCTGCTAAGCAATTCCTGCGTGTATGATTGTAGTTACTGCATTAATAGGCGGTCAAACGACATAAGGCGCGCCACCTTCACCCCGCGGGAGCTTGCAGAACTTATGATTCAGTTTTATCGCCGCAATTATATTGAAGGGCTGTTTTTAAGCTCTGCCGTTGTGCAAAATCCTGACCACACCTGTGAACAAATGATTGAAACCCTGTCCATAATCCGAAACGAATACAAATTTAACGGCTATATCCACGTGAAGGCAATCCCTGGGGCAGACGACAGATTGTTAACCGCCCTGGGGCTTCTTGCTGACCGCATGAGCATTAATTTGGAGTTGCCTTCCCACCACAGCCTAAAGCTTCTCGCCCCCGACAAAAGCCGTGAAAGCATATTGTTGCCCATGGGCAAAATCAAATCTGGCATCAATCAGAATAAAAATGAAATTGTAAAATATAGGCACGCGCCCCAATTTGTGCCAGCGGGGCAAAGCACCCAGATGATTATTGGGGCAACCCCTGAAACCGATTATCAAATCATTAACTTGTCGGCTGCGTTGTACAAAAAATATGAGCTTAAACGAGTGTTTTACTCTGCTTATATGCCTGTTGTGGAAAATAGAAACCTGCCCGCATTGGACACAAAGCCGCAGCTTCTGCGGGAACATAGGCTTTATCAAGCGGACTGGCTTCTACGCTTTTATCATTTTGACGCATCAGAGTTACTAGACGAGAAAAACCCAAACTTTAACCCGTTAATTGACCCTAAGTGTAACTGGGCTTTGAATAATTATGGCGAATTTCCCGTGGAAGTGAACACTGCCCCCTACGAAACCCTGTTGCGCGTGCCTGGGCTTGGGGTTAAAAGCGCGCAAAAAATCCTGCGGGCAAGGCGGCTTACAACTCTGGATTTTGGGGATTTAAAGAAGATGGGGGTTGTTTTGAAAAGGGCGCAATATTTTCTGACCTGCAAAGGTCGGGGCATGGTGGGCTTGCCTAATAACCCAGAAAGTATTTTGTGGGGGCTATTATCCCAACGTAGCGCGGAAATGGCGCGGTCATCAGAGCAGTTGTCGCTGTTTCACATGGACAGCAACAGAGAGGAATTGGTCAAATGCCTTACAGGACAGATATAGCCTATTTGTATGATG
>WQSI01000071.1 GCA_009787945.1 Defluviitaleaceae bacterium | reverse complement strand
AAAAAAGCCTCATTTAAGTCAAATTCCTGCCCCCAAATTTCGCTGAAAACCGCAGAAGGGTCCATCATCACAGTAAAAACTGGGATTGAAATCGCTAAAGGGCGGCCGTTTACATCAAAAATTTCCCCTCTTGGGGCGTTGGTGGAAATGGCGCGGGGAAAGGTGTTAACCACAGGCACGTGGTAAGTGCCTTCCACAATTTGACGCTGAAAAAGCTGGGCAACAAGCACCCCAAAGCCCACAGCAACAATTACCGACAGCAAAAACATGCGGTTGGTAAAAAACTTCAAAACTTCGACAAATTTTTCTCTGTATTCATTCATATTAAACCCACTCCTTCAGTATTATTTTAGCACCTCGCAACCAAAAAGTCAACCTTTAATTTGTGATAATAAGGAAAACCCCCATTGCTTCACTTGGCAACGGGGGTTGTTGATTATACTTCTCTACTGTAATTCGGTGCTTCTTTGGTGATGTAGATATTGTGAGGATGGCTTTCGCGCAATCCTGCTGCGGTTATCTTTACGATTTGGCTGTGTTGTTGCAGGTCTTTTACTGTGCCTGCGCCGCAGTAGCCCATGCCGCTTCGCAAGCCGCCAAGGAGTTGGAAGATGGTTTCTCCCACAGTGCCTTTGATGGCAACACGGCCTTCTACACCTTCTGGCACAAATTTGGAGGCATTTTCGGCTTCACCTTGGAAATATCTGTCTTTGCTGCCTTTTTCCATGGCGGAAATGCTGCCCATGCCACGGTATGTTTTATATTTGCGCCCTTGGTAAATCTGCACTTCCCCTGTGGACTCTTCACAGGCGGCGAAGAGAGAGCCAAGCATAACGGCAGACGCGCCCCCTGCAAGTGCTTTGGTGATGTCGCCAGAAAACTTAATGCCGCCATCTGCTATGATGGGTATATCGTGCCTTGCCGCCTCTTCTGCGCAGTCGATTATGGCAGTCATTTGGGGAACGCCAACGCCAGCAACCACGCGGGTTGTGCAGATAGAGCCAGGGCCGATACCCACCTTAACACAGTCTGCCCCTGCTTTGATTAGGGAGCGAACCGCGTCTGCCGTTGCCACATTTCCAGCAATTACGGGTAGGTCGGGGTATGCCTCTTTAATCTCGCGAACTTTGTTGATGACGTTAATATGATGACCGTGGGCTGTGTCAATGGTGATAATGTCCACCCGCTTTGCCACAAGGGCGGCAACACGCTCCATGGCCTCGTCATTTGCACCAACGGCAGCCCCTACAAGTAGCCTTCCGTGACCGTCTTTTGAGCTGTCTGGGTATTTTATTGCCTTTTCAATGTCTTTAATGGTGATAAGCCCTTTAAGCTCGAATTTATCGTTAACAATTGGTAATTTCTCAATTTTAGCCTTTGTCAAAATTTCCTTGGCTTCTTCTGGGGTGATGCCCTCTGAAGCGGTTATTAGATTCTCTTTTGTCATCACTTCATAAATTTTCTTTTGGTGGTTTGTTTCAAAACGAATGTCGCGGTTGGTTATAATGCCCACGAGCATCCCGTTTTCTGTTATGGGCACGCCAGAAATGCGATATTTTGCCATAAGCTGGTCAGCTTCATAAACAAAATGGTTTGGCGACAAGGAGAAAGGGTCAACAATTACCCCATGTTCGCTTCGTTTAACTTTGTCAACCTCATTTGCTTGCTCTTCAATGCTCAAATTTTTGTGTATAATGCCAAGACCGCCATGCCGTGCCATTGCAATTGCCATTGCAGACTCCGTCACCGTGTCCATTGGTGCTGAAATAAGCGGCGCGTTAATTTGGATTGTGCGGGTGATGTTGGTCACTAAGGATACCTCCACAGGCAACACCGCAGAAGCCCCAGGAACCAACAGAACGTCGTCAAAAGACAGTCCCTCTCTAATAATTTTTGCCATATCAATCAACCTCCCTTTTCTTTTTCATTGGCAAGCAAAATGTCTATCATGCTTTTATATCTTCGCCCAATATCGTTTTTCCAGTTGTTGCAAATTTGCAAAGCCTGCTCTTTGTTAACAACAGACAAATTAACCTCCATCAGCATATTATCCCCGTCATAAACGGCGCATTTCACAAAATATTCCCCTGTGTCATGCTGATAAAAATGTGTTGCGGAAATTTCTAAATCCTGTTTAACAGCCCCCAGATGCTCGGTTATATATTTAGCAATGCGAGCCTTTGTGTGCAGGGGAATGTACCCCCCGAAGGTTTCCAAGGTGGCAAGCCCCTCGTCAGTAATGGTGTATCTGGTTGCGTTGCCACTTTTTACCCCGTCTAAATACCCCGCTTCTGCCATTTCATTCAAATACTGCTGCACCAAATAATAATTCATAAAATTTTCTTCCACGGCAAACTTGGTAATCTGCACCCCTGAAATGGGAACATCAATTTTATCCACCAAATACAGTATCGTCACCTTGTTCTCCAGTTGTTTGCGCTCTGGTTCGCTGGGGTGGATATTTTGTTGTGAAATGTAAACCGCCCCCTAAAAAGTGTTTCTAATGATTATACAGTCATTCGACAATAAAATCAAGTGCTTAGAAAAATAAATTTTTATTTGACATGGGGGTGTAGATTTGGTATAATGGAAATAATAAAAGAGAGGATGCTTCAACATCCCCTCTTGCGCAATGGTCGTCTGGCTTTGCGGTTTTGTGTTGAATTAAATTAACGCCGCTTACCTTTAGACGTGGGGCGGCGTTTGTCTTTATCTGCCAACTCCATAATAAATTTCACCAAAACAACAAAGGCGATAATACCATGGAAAATTGTATCCAGATTTATGCAAACATATGTCATAGCCTCACCTCCTTTCGGACAAAGTTTTGTCCTTTAGGGTGCAAAGCCATCCGCCCAATTGCGCAAATACATTATACGACAAATTTTTCCAGATGTCAAGCCTGTCTTGTGGTTTTAAAAAGCTGCCTTAAAAGATAAATTTTTATTTGACATGGGGGTGTAGATTTGGTATAATGGAAATAATAAAAGAAGAGGAGCGGCTAACTCCTCTTCTACGCAATGGTCGTCTGGCTTTGCAGCTTAAATTACAAAGATGTTACTTTGAACGCCGCTTACCTTTGGACTGGGGGCGGCGTTTTCTTCTGTCTTTCATCTCAATGATGAACTTCGCTAATGTTACAGCAGCGACGATACCAAAGGAAACAGAATCCAGATATGTGAAAACATGTGTCATAGCCTCACCTCCTTTTAGACAAAGTTTTGTCCTTTAGGGTGCAAAGCCATCCGCCCAATTGCGCAAATACATTATACGACAAATTTTTCCAGATGTCAAGCTTGCTTTATAGTTTGAAAAAGTCGTCTTGGGTTGCTTCGGTGTCGTATTTTTCTGATAGGGTTTCTCGCGCCTTAGAAAGGGCTGTAATTCTCTGCCCTATCCATGTTTTGCGTAATAAGTCATATAAAACCCCATCATCGCCAACGAATACTTGATGCTCATGTAAAACCTTTTCATCATCAAAGATGTAATCATAATACCTCGAAAGGTCGTCACCCAAGTGCTTGCGCACGTCTTCCGCTGCTTTTTTGGAGATGTTTCTATCGAATATGCTATTCATACCGTAGATATAACATCGCAGTATAAACTCCTCCGAGGTGAACCCATACAATGTACGCGACATAACCCCATCTCCTTGAAAGTCGATACTGCGAACAATCCTCTTGAAATAAAAATCATATTTATCACCACCATCAAAGTCCTTTTCGATTTCATTTAAAAGGGGCAATACAATATTCTTTTCAAATCTGTTTTCCGACATGGCACGAAGAAGGCTGAAAACCCTGTCCGTTGACCATTGACTTTTTCTGATAATTTCCAAGCCAAGTTTTTCCATCACGTCATCTGTTTGTTTCAGCAGGTACACAGCGGTGAAATATTCTTGAAATGACCTATGGGTAAAGTGGTATTCTCGCCCTTCTTTGTATAGCATACACACAGCACTCGTCAAATCCATAATATACTTTTCTGGGTCAAAGTTAATATCTATGTTTCTTTCGGTTCTTTCGAGAGCTTCAATTAAACCGCTTTCGGAAAACTTATATTTTTTGTCAAGGTATGTTATACAGCAAAATGTGGCAAACACTTTTTTGAAAGCATCATGCTTCAGCCCGCTTTCCATTTTGCGTTCGTACCCTTCCTTGGTGCTGTCATGCCTCCTTAGCAACACATCAAAGGTATCTTCATAGAAAATATGAGGTGCTTCTGCAACTCCTCCAAACTCGTCATAATTTAAAAACATCATAGTAAGCAGCAATGGGTTGGACGCAAAACCTTCATGTTTTTCAAACAGGCCCTCATCCAATGCTTTTATAAACCTTTCTTTGGATTTCTTGTTATAAACAAGTTTTTCGATTAAAGAAATCGCCTGTGGCTTGTCCAATTTCAAAGTATCTAGCACTGTAAATTTTTTATAGGAAATCTTTTCCTCATCCCTGATGGGTCTGGTGGACATTATCACATGGTTATCGGGATAACGGTCGCAAAAGTCGTTTAATTTTTTCATAAAATCCTTTTGTTTATCGCCGTCTATCTCATCAAGACCATCTAGCAAAATCATAAACAAACCCTCTTTCAAGGCGTATTCGATTGCATCTTTTGAGGTTTTGTCATCTAAAATGTTCATATCCTCAAAAATTGCGTCTTTTAAATGGTAGTCGCCCTTTTGGTCGTTTATGTCTTTTAACTCAAAAATAACAGGAACATACATGTACTTTTTAGCTTCTAACTCGCTTAAAAATAAATGTTTCATTAACATGGATTTGCCAATTCCGCCAGTCCCTTGAACAATAGTAAAATTTCCACCAGAAAAGCCGCGAACGACTTCCGAACTCACGGCTGATATAACAATCTCCCCTTTTTGCAGATTGGTTGTCACGTAAAAATTTCGTAATTTTTGGGGTTCAGGCTCACGCTTATTCAGAAAAGTCTTAACTGTGGAATATTTTTCATAGGACTTTTCAAGATAATTTTTAAACGCAGTGCCAAGGTACTTAACTTTTACCTTGTCAATCCCCTTTTTACCCAGCTTGAGTGATTTTTCAAGATTTTCTGATACACCTTTAACAACTCCATAAGCCAAAGCCTCTATAAATTTTTGGTTTTCATCCATAAAATCCCCACCTTATACATATTTCACCACGCAAACCCATTATATCCCATTTCCCAACAAAAGTCAAGCTGTGGATTTACCCTTGACTTTTGTTGGGAATTGCTGTAAAATCAAGTTAATACGTGAGAGATTGTTGGAGGTGGGCAGATGAAGATTGGGCTGGAGCTGGATGATTTGGCGGGGCAGATGTACACGGTGGCTATGAATGAGGCGAGGCTTGGGAACCATGCGTTTTTGACACCTGAGCATTTTTTGTATGCGGTGCTGATGTTTGATGTGGGGCGCAGTGTGGTTTCTCATGGCGGTCTGGTTTCTGTGCCGTCTATGGTGGCGGATTTAAACCGTTATTTGGATGGTTTTGGCAAGCTTGAGAAGGTCAGCCACTTTCCTTTGGAGTCCCCTGAATTTGTGGAGATGATAGAATACGCTATAGAGTCTGCCATTCATTATGGCAAGGACGAAATTGAGCTTAGTGACTTGTTAAGTGCTATGTTTTATTTGACAGAGAGTTTTGCAAGCCGTTTGATGTTAAAGCATGGGTCTGAGCCTGGCTTGGTTTATGCCGCTTATGAGGATTTTAAGTCTGGCAGGACAATCGGGGAAGAGGTTATTTTTCCTGATATGGGGCATGGGTTTCACACTGGGCAGGAGGAGAAGCCCGCGGTGGACTTTTTGGCGCGGTATGCCACGGACATGGTGGAAAAGGCGCGAAATGGGGAATATGATGAGCTGGTAGGGCGCAGGGCTGTTCTTGATGAGCTTGTGTTGTTGTTAAGCCGCCGTAATAAGCATAATCCTGTTTTAGTTGGTGACAGCGGCGTGGGGAAAACCGCTATTGTAGAGGGTTTAGCCACGCGGATTGTGGATAAGGAAGTGCCGACCCGCCTTGCTAATTCCAATATTTACCATATTGACATGGGGGTAATGGTGGCTGGCACAAAGTTTCGGGGGGAGTTTGAAGAGAGGTTAATTGGCACTTTGGAAGCCGCCGCCGAGAAGAAAAACGCCATTGTTTACCTTGATGACATTCATACAATGGTGGGGGCTGGGGCAAGCTCTGGCGGCCCTTTGGATGCGGGCAGCCTTATAAAGCCTTTCCTAAACCGCGGTGACTTGCGCTTTATCGGCACAACCACTTATGACGATTATAAAAAGCATTTTGAAAAGTCGGCATCTTTAACCCGCCGCTTTCAAAAAATAGATATTGCCGAGCCGACAATAGGCGAAACAATCGCCATTTTGCACGGTTTGGCGGACACTTTTGAGGCTTACCATGACGTAGAATATAGCTATGAAGCTTTGGAGGCGGCGGCGAAGCTAACTGCCAAATATATCCATGACGCTCGTCTGCCCGACAAGGCAATTGATGCTATTGACCAGGCGGGGGCATCTGCTGCAAATGCCGACCTTGACAGGTTTGTGGGCATTGATGAAATTGAGCAGGCTGTTGCCACAATGGCGAAAATCCCAGAAACTGCCATTTCCGCAGATGAGCGCCTATCCCTTGCCACCCTTAAAGAACGGCTTGAAGCCACGGTTTTTGGGCAGTCTGACGCTATTGACGCTTTGGTTAGCGCAATTACCGCAAGCCGCCTTGGGCTTAACGACCCTGAAAAGCCTGTGGCAAGCCTGCTTTTTGTAGGGCCTACTGGGGTAGGGAAAACGGAAATTGCCCGCACTTTAGCGGAGCAGATGAACATGCCCCTAACCCGTTTTGACATGAGCGAATACCAAGAGCAACATGCCGTAAGCCGCCTTATTGGCTCTCCTGCGGGATATGTGGGGCATGAAGATGGCGGCGCGCTGACAGATGCAATCCGCAAAACCCCTGCAACCGTGTTGCTTCTTGATGAAATCGAGAAGGCTCATCCTAGCATTTTAAATGTGCTGTTGCAAGCTATGGATTACGGCAAAATGACGGACAGCAAGGGCAAACAGGCGGATTTCCGCAATGTGGTGTTGATAATGACCTCAAACGCAGGGGCGCGGGAGGCAAGCCGCACCACCATAGGTTTTGATAGCAAGCAAGACGCAACCGCTGTAAAATCCACGGTAAACAAGACTTTTTCACCAGAGTTCCGCAACCGCCTTACCAAAATCATCCAATTTAATAGCATTACAGAGGATATGGCTTCAAAAATTGCTGTTAAGGCTGTTAGAATGTTGGAAAACCGCTTGGCAAGTCGGGGCGTGTCCATCACCCCTAACCAGTCTGCCCTTGACTTTATTGCCAAACGGGGCTTTTCGGCTGAATATGGCGTGCGGGAAATTATCCGCCTTGTGGAAAGCACCGTGAAAGAGCAAATCGCCAAGGCTCTGTTGGCATCACCTGCGAAAGCCAAAACTAGCCTGACAATAACCGTCGAAGATGACGAAATCGCCATTATATAACGGAGGTTCAAAATGACAATTGGTAAAACCGCAAAGGCAACAACCCTCGTAAGCCACACAAACACCGCTGTCACCGTTGGCAGCGGCTCTTTGCCTGTTTTTTCCACTCCATCAATGATAGCCCTTATGGAGCAGGCGGCTTGTAATGCCTTGACAAACCATTTGACAGAGGGTCAAACATCTGTAGGTACAGCAATTAATATTGAGCATTTAGCCCCAAGTCCCCTTGGCGTGGAAATTACCGCAACTGCTGAAATAACTGGGGTTGAGGGGCGTTTGGTGAATTTTAATATAAGGGCATTTGAGGGGATAAGCGGCAAACAAATCGGCAAAGGCACTCACGCCCGCGCTGTTGTGAACATTGATAAATTTATGTCGAAATTAGGGGGTTGAAAATGAAACGGTTTTCTCTGTTGTTGTGGCTGTTGATTGGGGCGTTTGCTTTTATTGCTTGCGGTGATGATGGCTATGAATACATAGGCTACAGCGGTTATGATGAATATGAAATATATGATGATGAATATGAATATGTTGATTATGAAGCGTATGGGGAGATACCCCCATCTACGGGGCGCATTTTCATGTTTGGCGAAATACACGGAAATCAGGCTACTATGCAACGTCAACTGGAAATTTGGGGTGATTTTTACCGCTATCAAGGTATGCGCCACCTTTTTCTTGAGTTGCCCTATTTTGCTACCGAATTTTTAAACATATGGATGCAGGCAGAAGATGACACAATTCTTCTTGAGCTTTTTGAGGAATGGCGCGGCACGGCGATGCATGTGCCTTATACTCTGGATTTTTACCGCGCCATAAAGGCGGATTTTCCAGAAACAATCTTCCACGGCACAGATGTGGGGCATGCGTCTGACAGAACTGGTTTGCGGTTTTTGCACCATCTTCGCGACAATGGTTTGGCTGACAGCGAAACTTACCGCATAACCAACGAAAATATCGCTCAATTCCGCCATTTTCAGAGGACACGAGACCACACCCTGCGTTCCTCTGTTTACAAGCCCCAAAATTTTATACGTGAATTTGACAGGCTAGGCGACCAGGATATTATGGCAATTCACGGGGCAGGCCATGTGCATTTCGGCTATTTCTTTGGCGAAGTGGGCAGACCAGCCCTTGCCTACGCCTTGCAACAGCGTTATGGTGACAATATTGAAATTTTTGACATGACCCATTACGCTTTATTAACCGAACCTCTGCGAATTGCTATTGTAACCGTGGCGGGCATGGACTTTACGGCTTCATACTTCGGCACGGCACGCAGAAGCGCGTCTGTAATTGGATTTTGGCGTTTGGAAGATGCATATAGCTATTTTGCTGACAGCCCCCTTACTGGTGATGTTTTGCCCTTCCACAATTTCCCAATGCCTGTAGAGGATGGGCAGGTTTTCTTTCTGGATATTCGTTTTACTGATGGCACAACCACAAGGCATTACTATCGTACCAGCGGTGAGTATTGGCAAAGTTTGCCTGTAGCACAAGAGTTTCTTCCATAATACTCATTTCCTACCAAAACAGCAACAACAAACTTGTCTTTTTGCTCGATTGACTGCGTCACAAGAACCCGCACATACCTATGGGTATGCACGGAACCTTGTTCCTTGCAATCGAACAAAAATCCTGCGT
>WQSI01000070.1 GCA_009787945.1 Defluviitaleaceae bacterium | reverse complement strand
AAGATTTTTACAGCCTTAAAACTCATACAGGTTCATCTTATTATCAACATCTGTGTTTTCGGCTTTGCGATTGGGATGGCGTTGCTTGGTTTAATGATTGATGCAATTTTAGGCGGCGTAATCACTGCCCAGCAGCCCCCAAACATGTTGCTTGATATTATATTTGTCTACTCCGCCACGCTTTTGCAGTCAATAATGGCTTTGATGATGGTTAAGGGCTTGCGGGATGGGTTATATAGCGGAAGCTTCGCCCCATTACGTGGCTCTTTAGTATTCACTATCGTGACAGGTGTAATTATCATCTATAGTTTAGTGATGCTGTTTTTGTCACCAGCAATACTAGCTGATATGGTGGCGCAAAACGATATGATATTGCTCTTGATGCCCAATTTACCCATGGGAGGACTGCACATTGGTACATTCGCATCCATAGCCAATATCTTGGCTTTGATTTTGTATTTAGTGCTTTTACACCAATTTAACAATGCCGTAAAGGAAGATGCCACACGTAACTTATAAACAAAATCGCCATTACCTCACAGGGGGTAATGGCGATAATTTTATTCCAATGTGATTTTTATAAAAATTTTCTTGCCCTTTTGTATTACCAACCCTTCACCTTCGGAAATCATATGGGCTGGGTCGGTTACTTTTTGGTCATTTAGCATTATGCCCCCTTGCTGAACATTTCTACGAGCCTCTGATTTGGAAGGCACAAGCTCCGTCAAAACAAGCAAATCTAAAATATTAATACCCTCAGCAAAATCTGATTTTTGCAGGGTTTTGGTGGGTATGCGCACGCTGCTAACCTCGTCAGCCACAGCTTGCCCATGGACAATTTTTGTAACTTCATATGCAAGGACTTCTTTCGCCTTGTTAAGCCCTGCCCCTTCATGGGCAGTTAGCTCGTCAATTTCTTCCATAGGCAAAAAGGTGAGCATTGAAAGGTATTGGCGCAAAATTGTATCCTGCACATTGCGGAAATATTGGTAAAAATCATGGGGGGCTGTTTTGTTCGCATCAAGCCAAGTAGCACCGCCGACGGTTTTCCCCATTTTCTCCCCATCACCCTTCAAGAGCAGGTTGTAGGTGAAACCATAGGCATCTTTGCCCTCAACGCGGCGGATAAGGTCAACCCCCGCCACGATATTGGACCATTGGTCATTCCCCCCCGCCTGAACGTCACAGTCAAAGCGGCGGTTAAGCTCCAAAAAGTCATATGCTTGCATAACAACATAATTAAGCTCAAAAAAGTTTAGCCCGCTACCTTCAAATTTGGTTTTATATTTGTCAGCAGAAAGCATACGGTTAACAGAAAAATGTATTCCATATTCCCGTATAAACTGGGTGTAATTCAGATGGCGAAGCCAATCGCCATTGTCAACCATAATCGCCTTGCCTTCAGAAAAGTCAATAAAGCGGCTCACTTGCGCATTGAAGCGGCTGACATTGTGGTCAATTTCTTCCAAAGTCATCAGGGGGCGCATTTTGTCTGCCTTGTCAGGGTCGCCTACCATGCCAGTACCGCCGCCCATTAAAATAACAGGAACATGCCCCGCCTTTTGAAGCCATGCCGCCGCCATCAACGTCACATAATGCCCAATATGAAGGGAATCCGCCGTAGGGTCATAACCATTGTAAAAAATAACCTTTTTTTCACTAAAAAGCTTGTCCATTTCGTTCTCGTGGGTCATTTGGGCAATGAAGCCTCTTTGCTTTAGTATGTCTAAACCGTTCATTTTACGCCAACCTTTCTAAATATCGGCTTATGCTATCCGCGATTTTTGTTAGCCCTTCTATGTCAGTTTGAGAAAACCTGTTAAGAATAGGGCTGTCCACATCCAAAACCCCAAAAACCTTGCCGCCCTTGAAGATAGGCAGCACAATTTCTGAGTTGGTTTCGCCATCGCAGGCTATATGCCCATCAAATTCATGTACATTTGGCACAACAACAACTTCGCCATTCTGCGCCGCCGTGCCACAAACCCCCGCACCGAAGCAAATGCGAACACAGGCGGGCTTGCCGCAAAAAGGTCCAAGTATAAGAAGCCCATTTTCCGCCAAATAGAACCCTGCCCAATTCACATCTGGCAGGGCAGTGTATATAAAACTTGCAATATTAGCTAAATTCGCAATCAGGTTGTCCTCATCCTCCAAATGGCTGTCAATTGCCTTTTGCAGCAGGTCATAATTCTTTTTTAGGTCACTGTTGGGTTTAAATTCAAACATTTCTAATCCTCGTCTATCATAATAAAAATAATCTCATCCCTATGTAATAGATGCAGATGTTGGCGGGCTACATTTTCGATGAACTCTATACTTTGGGTATATTCTGCCTCGTCCATAAGCTCTCTTTGGCGTTCTTCCTGCTGGACAATTTGCGCTTCAATTTGCGCAGTTTGTGCGTTGGTTTCGTTAATGCGCCCTAAAAGACCAGTTGCCAAATACAAGGCAACCCCTATGATAACAATCAAAATAAGCAGTTGCAAAACGGTTTTCAAACCAAAGGCAACTTTTCTGCCTTTAACAACCTTGTCAACTCGCTTAATCTTTTGCTCCATAGAAACCTTCACACCCCTCGCCAAACTTGTACCTTTCATTTTAACACGTTTGGCACTGGTGTGCAAGCCCCTTTTTGCCTTTCCAGCACTTTTTCGCAAGCCAAGGGCGCATCTTGTGCCAAAGGGCATGATTACGCGGCTTAGAGTGCATAAATATAAAATTATCCCAAGGGCAACGCCAAGGAAGGTGAAAAAACGCACCTGACCGAAATTTACATGCATCAGCAAAGCAAACAGCAACAAGGCAGACAGCACCCAAAAAAGCACATCCTCAACGGCGGTCAGCAACGGGGAATGGCGCAGCATTTTGCGAAAAATCCGAAAGCCGTCATAAACCAAACCAAAGGCAAAACCTGCCAAAACAGTTATCAAAAAGGTCAAGGCTTGACCTGTCAAATCAGCAGTCATAGCCCACCTCTATTTAAAAATTTTGCCGAACATTGAGCCTTTTTTGCGCCCTGTCTGGGCATCTTCTTCGTAATTCATTGCGGTAACCCGCCCAAAAATATTTAATGTACCTTTATCCAAATCTAAAGCTGCTACATGAAGGTTGTCGCCCTGCAAAACCAACACGCCCATGTCTGTTTCACAAACAACCTGACCTTCATCAAAAGAAATAACATCCAAAACCCCTGTAATAACGGCGTTTTCCCGTTGGTCTACCGTCAATTTATGCCTTCCCGCCCGTCTTTCTTCACTCATAAAAATCCCCCCCTTTTAATACTGTTACCAGTATATTCCAGAGAGGACGAGGTAGAACCTTTATGAAATTTGAGATAATCTCCCCTGGACTTCAAGCCCCTCATTCGCCAAATAAATATTGTAGCGGTTTGTTTTGAACAGCAACATGCAATAATCAGGGCTGTCGTAACTTCCGTGATTTTCTGTCATAACGTCCTGCCAATGGTCTTTTCTAATGGTCGGGTCGGTGATAATCTCAATTGTGCCAACAAGGGAAATGTTGTATTCTGGCGAGGCAAAAACCAAGCCCGCTTTGCTATTTTTGCCTATACGGCGGACTTTGTTGCTATTCATCGACGTTAACATGCTAACCCATTCAATGCCCTGGGCTTTGGAAATTGTAATGGCAGAGCCGCTTGGATAGCCCTCTTCGTCAATCAAATTTAATACTACAAAGCCCTCCATGCCGCCGCCTACATAATCCGTCTTTGAAGCAATGATTTCGCCTGCTTTTTCCATTGCTATTTTGCTCATTTAAGTCATTCTCCTCTTGTGTTTTATTCTATTGGTTTACCTATTTTCATATCTTTGCGCCACTGGGGAGCTTCGCCCAGGTCACTGTAATATTCATCCAGACGTGTGATTTTACCGTCTTTCAGCATAATATAAGCAGACACAAAATGAGCAGATTGTTCAGACCAAATTTTGGTAATCATGGATATGCCGCCCTCGATTTTCTCCACCCGCTGGATTTTGCCCTGCCAATCACCTGGATATTCGCAGTTAGCCTGAACATATTCCCCCACAGAAAACTGCTCATTGCTGTCATGCCAACAAATTACAGCATCATGGGCAAAATGAGTGGTAAGGGCATCTGCGTTTTGCGTCACCACGTCCTGGACAAACTTTTCTGGGTCAAACATATCATGTTTAGACTTAATCATCTCTGTTCCCTCCTCGAATTTCTTAGCCTTCTAAAAACATTATTACCCAAAAATAAACTTTTGAATTTTCTTGTCGGTAGCGTCTGGGTTTAGGCGCAAAATCTGTTCTTTGATTTTTTCAGCAGCTATCTCTTTAGGAATGTTGTCGGCTTCCTCAAAAACGCCTGCACCCCAAAAATGCTCCGTGGTGCAAAATACGGTGGCTGACCAATTGCTATTATTGGGATTGTGCTTTCTGCCGCAAATTGTGATAAACATGCCCATTTGCAGCTCTGTTAATGCCTTATCAAAAGCAGATTTGTCATCTTTACCAAAACCAGCCGCCCGCTTAATTTCAGGAACAGGCAGAGTGCCAGCCCCTTCTACTACTTCAAAAATACGTTTGGCAAAATGGCTCATTTCACCCTTTTCGTAAGTGTCCTCAAAAGATAAGCCGCCGCGGCGTGCCGACAGGAAATATGGATACCATTCCCTGGTAATGAACCCTGCCTTTTTAAAGAAAACTTTAGAATAGCTGATGTCATCACGCTCATCAAGAACCCGCATCCGCCATTCCCAGGGGTCGGTTTCTGGGTCTCCTGTATGCCAATGAATTGGGCTGTCAACTTCTTCATTCCACCCATGGTTGATTACGGCAAAAATGCCGTCATTGCCGCCGCCAGCCATGGAAAACCCAGCATCCATCAAAGCTTTAATAAAATCATCGTAATTATTTACCATAATTTAAAACTCCCATTCATCATTCTGCAAAACAGCCCAATCATGGTCAGGTTCCATGCACAATTCAAAATTTAACCCCTGACCTTCTACATTGAAGGACAGGAATGTGTACTGCCCTACCCTTTCCCCGTTTACCAACACGCCAGATTTGTCAGAAAAATCTCCAATATCGGTGGGTGCAAGCCCTGCCCTCTTAAGCCGCTCGTGAACAGCATAATATTCATTTCTATCATTAAACCTAGGAAAATGGAACGTTCCCTTCCCCTGAATATACGGCATTTCTGAACGCAAACACCAAATATAACTGCCATTTTCAAAGATAATGACAGTGGCAATGCCATCTTCCCAATCCTTTGCGAATTTTACCTTTTCTCCGTAAGTGGCAGTCACCACCCGCCTTAACCAACCAAACTGCTCTTGCGAAAGCTCCAAAAATAAATCCATGCAAATCCTCCTTTTTATTGCGAATCAGATTTCTTAAAACAACTATACCACTCTTCAACTACCTCATCAGGATGAGCTTTAAGAACCAAGAAAATCTCCCGCGCAAATTCTAATGCTGACCTTTCATCAGCCGCAATAAAACCATTTTTGTTGACGACTTGCTCTGGGTCAGAATGGTCAATGAAACCGTGCTTTTCTAAATAGACAGTTGCTCCACAAATGGCAGCAACGGGTATCCCTTTGCTGTGGACATCGGCAACAAAGGTCTTGATTTCAGGATGCTCGCCCTCCTTCCAAGAATAACCACCTGTCAGAATAACCATTGCACAATTGTCCAAGTCTTTGTACTGGTCAATTGTATACTCATTCCCTGCCAAAACAGTGACAAGAAACGCAGGATTTTTGTTCGATTGCAAGGAACAAGGTTCCGTGCATACCCATAGGTATGGAAGCTCTCGTGTTCTTGTGACGCAGTCAATCGGACAAAAAGACAAGTTTATTGTTGCTGTTTTGGTAGGGAATGAGTATATAGTCAATTTCGGTTCGCAAGCCACCTATGGAAGCCTTTGGCTTGTTGTCCACGGCAATGGTTTTAACGGTGTATTGCTCCACCATATTCACGCCAGAAATGGCGTAACTGGCTTCCCAGTCTGCCCAATTATCTGTCAACAGCAATAAAACCTCTCTTATTTTCATGTACTTTTTTCCTCCTTTGTTTCTTAATACAACAATTCTAACAAACAAAACAGGACAACTGTGTGTCCTGTTAGGAATATTGTTTTAAAATATTTTTTGCGGCGGTTTTAATTTGTTCAGCCAGCTCTGGCGGTTGCAAAACCTTCACTTTGCCGCCAAAAGACAGCAACCACGACAAATAAAAGTCTATATTATCGAAGCTAACCTCAAAATGCAAACCTTCTGGCGTTTCCGTGTAGCAATCTAACCCATAAGTTTCGATAAGCTGATACCTGACAGATTTGTCAAAAATTGCCACCAAAGTGTGGTTGCCCTGCCAATGGTTTCCGAAATCCCTGCGGTCTGGTGGAATATCCCGCAAATCAAAGGTGGTTTGCGTCACCAACAAATTCCAAAGGCGGTTAAGTTTAAAGATACGCCAATCTTGACGCTCTGTACAAAAGCCAAAAACATACCAGTCTGCCCATTTAAAAACCGCAAAATACGGCTCAATCTGCCTATGGTCATTGCCTTTGCTGTAGTAATAGTCAAAGGAAATCAGCCGCCTTTCCAAAACGGCTTGTTTTATAGCTTCGATTTTGGCTGTCAAGTCGGTTTTATAGTAGCTTGCAAGGTCTATAACCACAGGTTCTGGTAGAGAAATTACAGCGCTCTCTCCTGCTCCAAGCTTGTCCAAAGTCCGCTGAATACGGGTTTCATTCCCTACGCTTCCAATGCCGCGCAGGGCGGCTATCAAATCCCCAAGCTCTGCCGCCGTCAACACAGATTTATCCAGTTTAAAGCCTTCAACAATGGAAATTCCCCCGCCAAACCCTTGCTGGGTGATTATGGGGATTCCCGCCTGACACAAAGCATCAATATCACGGCTGATGGTTCTGCGGGAAACCTCGAAACGCCGCGCAAGCTCTAAAGCTGTGACCTGCTTGCTTTGTAATAGCACGGTTAAAATGCCCATTAAACGGTCAATTTTCATGGTTTACCTGCCTGGTATATCCCACGTCGTAGGTGTCCATCTTTTTCAAATAATTCCTTATGCCGTCTAAAATGTAGCCCTTCTTTTCGTAAAACGCCCTCGCTGTCGCGTTGCCTTCAATCACTAATAGGCGCGCATTTTTATATCCGCGTTTTTTAGCGGTTTCATCAAAGAAGTTTAGCAGGGCAGTGCCAACACCGCCGCCTTGCAACAATGGGTCAACATAAACCGCTTTCAGCATTAGGGTTTCGGTGCTGTTAGGACATTCACCAAGCATCAGATAACCCTTGATAATGCCGTCATCATAAACAAAACAGTCAGTATCTTGAGATTCAAGGGCTTTTACCAAAAAATCTGTATTGTTTGCAACTAACAGTTGGTTAAACAAAAAATCGTCAGAAACAGCCCCTCGGGCAGTGCTTCGCCAGCCAAAAACATGAATTTCAGCCACTCTCGGTACATCATTAGTAGTCATAGGTCTAATCATTGGCTTCACCTCGTTTTGGTGTCAATTCGCGGGAACAATGGGTCGCCTTTGGTTGGCTGTACCTCTTTAGGCAACAGCCCAAAAGTGGCGGCATCATCCCATTTTGTGTGGTCATCAATATTAAGTTGGCTAAAGATTTTATCGGGAATATTCGGCATCACAGGCTCAACAAGAATGGCGATAATGCGCAAACATTCTGCCAAAATATACAAACTCCCCGCAAGCTCTGCACCTTTGCCCTCTTCCTTGACCAGCTTCCACGGCTCAACTTTGTCAATATATTTATTTGCGCGGTCTATAACCTCCCAAATTTTGCCAAGAGCCTGGTCAAATTCCATGTGGTCATAATGAGCATTTGCTTCATTTGCTGCATTTCGGGCAACCACCAGCAATTCCTCATCAAATTCTGTGGAAGCGTGGTCGGCAGGCAATTTGCCGCCAAAATATTTATCAATCATGCCCACTGTGCGGGAAAGCAGATTTCCAATATCATTAGCAAGGTCAGCATTTATGCGGTTTACCAATATTTCTTCGGTATAATTGCCATCTTGCCCAAAAGGCACTTCTTTTAACAAAAAGTAGCGGATTGCATCTATGCCGTAAGTGTCCACAAGCTCTGTAGGGTCAATAGCATTCCCTAGAGATTTTCCGATTTTAGTGCCATCTACATGTAGCCAGCCATGACCAAAAACCTGCTTTGGCAAAGGTTGGTCAAGAGCCATGAGAAGGGCTGGCCAAATAAGGGTATGAAAACGCACAATGTCCTTGCCAACAATGTGAACATCAGCAGGCCAGTATTTTTTGTAGTCGGTTTCATCGTCACTCATAAAGCCCAAAGCAACGGCATAATTTGACAGGGCATCCACCCAAACATAGGACACATGGTTTGGGTCAAAATCCAGCGGTATGCCCCATTTAAAGCTGGTTCTGGACACACACAAATCCTCCAGACCCTTACGCAGAAAGTTGTTTAACATTTCGGTAGCGCGGCTTTTCGGCAATAAAAAGTCAGGATTATCCTCAATTAACCGAGTTAGTCTATCTTGATATTTACTCATCCTAAAGAAATAGGCTTCCTCGTCAATCTCCCCCACTTCCCGCTTGCAAACGGGGCAAAGGTTGCCCTCTTCAAGTTGCGCTTTAGTCTGAAAAGTTTCGCAAGGGGTGCAATAAAGCCCTTTATACGCCCCTTTGTAAATGTCACCTTGCTCATACAATTGGTTAAAAATTTTCTTAACAGCGGATTTGTGACGAGGGTCGGTGGTGCGCCAAAAAATGTCAAAATCAATGTCAAGGGTTTCAAAAAGCTCGCGGGTGACCTGCGCCACGCCATCCACCTGCTCTTGAGGTGTCACCCCTGCCTTTTCTGCGGCTTGCTCAATTTTCTGCCCATGCTCATCCATGCCCGTCAAAAACTTAACGTCAAACCCACGCAAACGCTTGTAGCGCGCCATGGCATCAGCCGCCACAACCTCATAGGCGTGACCAATATGCAGGCTAGAGTTGGAATAATATAATGCTGTTGTAATATAAAATGTTTTTTGCAATTTTAAACCTCCTTTTGCGTGTCTTTGGTTAATAGACCTGTTCTGAAACCTCATTCCGCCATCTTTTTGGTCTTTTTGCCGAAATGCTACAGCGTCAGAACCCTCACATACCTGGGGGTATGTGAGGAACCTGCCCCCTTGCATTTCAACAAAAATCCTCAAAAATATGACGAAAGCAGGTTTCAGAACAGGTCTAATATATCAAC
>WQSI01000069.1 GCA_009787945.1 Defluviitaleaceae bacterium | reverse complement strand
GACATCACCGTCCACCGCGGGCAAAACCCCCGCCTTGTCCACTGTCACATTGACCTAAATGGCGAATATATGGACGATTTTCGGGCGGATGGGGTGGTCATCGCCACACCAACGGGGTCAACTGCCTACAGCCTGTCGGCAGGTGGGCCATTGTTGAAGCCAGATGCCCAGATGATAGCCATAACGCCCATTTGCCCCCATTCCCTAAGTGGTCGCCCTGCCGTTGTATCTCATCAGGACATCATCACCATAAAACTTGAAAATTCCCCCGACCTAATGATTGCATACGACGGCGAGTACATTTTAAAATCCAAACAAAAGTTTATTGAAATCACCGTGCAGGCAAGCGAACACACCGCCAACATAATTCGCACTTGCAATTTAAGTTTTTATGAGCTTTTCCGTAAAAAAATGACTTAAATGGGGGGTATTTTGTGCACAACCATCATAAACACGACTACGAAGCTCGTATGATACGGCTTGGGGGTGTAAACTTAAACCATAGGGAGGACAAAAATGAATATTTTAAAACCAGTAGAAGCCCAGCTTGCGGCTTATAACAACCGCGACATTGAAAATTTTGTTATTTGTTTTTCGGAAGATTGTGTTTGTGAGGACGCTGAAGGAAATGTGCTGATGCAGGGGCGGGAAACCATGCGGCAGCGTTATGGAGCGATGTTTGACGCATCCCCAGACCTTCACTGCCGCATTGTTCACCGTGCTGTGGTTGGCAATTTTGTTTTTGACGAAGAGCGGGTGACAGGGCGCAACGGAATTGATGGCGAGGGGCATGTTATGGCGGTTTACACCGTTGACCCTGATGCTGAAATTATCACCCGTGTGAGGTTTTATAGGTGACGATAATAGACACATATCACGAAATTTTGCGCCTTGGAAGAACTTTTGACATGGACATGTGGAAAGAGGTATGTAGCGATTACCCAAAGTTACTGACGGGCATTGGTGTGGGTGGGCTAACAATGCCGATTATGCAGATGTATAGAGGGTATTGCCATGTTACCATCAAAGATTGACAAAGCCAAAAAAGGCGGCTTTATCACCGCCATTTTTTTATTTCACTTTTATGCCTTGGCTAGATGTTCGCTAAGTGCGTTTGCTAATTGGTCTGGGCAAGAAGTCCCCTTGTCACCGCAGATAATGCCCTTAATCACGCCAATAACTTCCTCTGGTTTGCGTCCAACAGCCAGGGCAGAAACGCCCTTGCCGCCTCCAGGGCAGCCACGGACAAATTCAATGGATTGGATAATCCCATCCTCTATATCAATGTGAATCTCTTTTGCACAAGTGCCTGTTGTTTCATAAATTGTTTTCATTTGTGAAGCCCCCTAAAAGTTTTGGGTCTATTGTAGCACATACAAAAGACAAAATCAACCCCCCAATATCATGCCGCCTAATTTATTTATGTCACCAGCTCCCATTGTTATGGCGATGTCGCCTTTTGCTAGGTTATTACGGACAAATGCCGCCGCTTCCTCAAAATTAGGGGCATAATGGCAGTTTGCTCCTATTTTGTCAACCAAATCTTGAGCATGAACCACTGCTTTTTCTTGCTCACGACCTGCTGGGCGGTAAATATCGAGAATTATCACCTTATCTGCCCCTTGCAACGCCTCTGCAAATTCATCCAGAAACTTGGCTGTGCGCTCGTGGGTGTGGGGCTGAAAAATCACCCAAAGGCGGTTGTGTTCCATATTTCGTGCCGCTTGTATGGTGGCTGTAACCTCGGTTGGATGATGGGCATAATCGTCGATAATTTCTGCGCCATTAAGCTGACCTTTGCGCTGAAAACGCCGCTCTGCCCCGCCAAATGTTGACAGTGCCCTTGCCGCCTTGTCAAACGGAAGGTCAAAATGGCGGGCGACGGCAATCGCCGCCAAGGCGTTTGAGATGTTATGGTCGCCAGGAACACCTAGGGTAAGTTGCCCAAGCCCTTCAACACGGCAAAAACTGCATCCATCTGCGGAAAATTCTACATCACAGGCGCAAATCTCTCCATTACCACCGAATGTTAAAATTTTACATTCAAGTCCTTTGGTAATTTCATCCAAGCCTTTAATCCCGCTATTTATCACAAGCAGCCCATCCCTAGGTATAAGCTCCGCAAATTTGCGGAAGGACTGGCGCAACCCTGCTTCACCACCGAAATAATCCCCGTGGTCCATTTCTAAATTCAAAATAACCCCGACTTTCGGGAAGAAACTTAAAAAGCTGTCGTGGTATTCGCAGGCTTCTGCTATGAAAAATTTGCGGCTTCCAATCCTCATCGCCCCGCCCATAGATGGCAAAACTCCGCCGCTCATTACCGTTGGGTCAGCATCTGATGCCATAAAAATTTCCGCAAGCATAGAGGTGGTGGTGGTTTTGCCGTGAGTGCCAGCAACACAAATGGGGTATTCATAATTTTCCATTAAAAGCCCCAGAAGCTGCGCCCTGCCCAGCAATTTAAGCCCGCGCCTCCGCGCCTCTGCCACTTCTGGATTATCAGAAGGCACGGCAGCATTATAAACCAAAACCTGGGCATTTTCAGGCAAATTTGCCTCGTTATGCCCAATGGCTACAGCAATACCCAGCCCCTGCAACTTCTCTACAGTGGGGGAGTTTGCCTTATCAGACCCGCTTACGCCAAACCCTTCAGACCACAGTATCTCTGCTAAGGCAGACATATTAATTCCGCCAATGCCTACAAAATGGTAATTCTCACATCCTGTTAATATTTTAAGCTTATCCATAATTTTCCTCCAAAATTCTCTTACATATAATTATACATGAATTTTCAAAAAAATAAACAAAAACTTTGGAGAATTTTATTTAAGGGGTTGCGCCATACTAAATTCTGTGGTATACTTATTTGGTGCATTATGTATTTTTATCTATATTTTGTGTGAATTTTAGGAGGATAGTGCCTAATGATAAGAGGTTTATATACATCTGCAATTGGTATGGGGATTCAACAAAAGCGACTGGATGCGGCGAGTAATAACCTTGCCAACGCTTCCACAACAGGCTTTCGGCGGGATATTGTCGTAACCCAAGCTTTTTCTGACGTTTTGGCGCAGCGTGTGCGTGATTATGAAATGCGCGGCTTAAATGTCATCGCTAACGGAATGTTAGGCCCCATGTCTTTAGGCGCTACAATAAATACAGTCCATAGAGATTTTTCTGCGGGACAACTTAACAGAACAGGTGCGGATTTTGACCTTGCCGTGGTTGGTGACGGCTTTTTCCGTGTTGAACATATAAATTCAGAAGGACAAGCCACCCAAATGTTTACCCGTGATGGGTCTTTTACAATTGCGGCAGATGGCACTTTGGTGACCATGGGGGGCTTTGCTGTTCTTGATGCAAGCGGCTCGCGCATTACTATTCCTGAAGGGGAATTTTTGATAGGTCAAAACGGTGAAGTTATGGTGGCTGGCGAGCAAATTGCCACTCTATCCATGACATCCTTTGAAAGTTTGGCAGACTTGCGCCCCTTTGGGCACAATCTTTATACTGCCATACCAGAGGCTGTGGAAACGTCTTTTGTAGGGCGGATTTTGCAGGGATATTTAGAAACATCAAATGTTAATACCGTCCAGGAGATGGTGACGATGATTGCCATTTCAAGGGCTTACGAAGCAAATTCCCGCATGATACAAATGCAGGACGAAACTTTGAGGCAAGCCGTTAACGAGATTGCAAGAGGATAACGAGGGGGATAACAATTATGATGCGTTCATTATGGACTGCCGCCAGCGGCATGACTGCCCAGCAGACAAATGTTGATGTGATTTCGCACAACCTTGCGAATGTAAATACCACGGCATTTAAAAAAGAAAGGTTGGAGTTTCAATCCCTTTTATACCAGACCATGCGCCGTGCCACTATGGACCAGGCTACAATGGTTCAAGGTCCAACAAATTTGCAGGTTGGTCTTGGTGTGCGCCCTATTGCTACCTCTCGCGTTTTTGAAATGGGCAATTTGGAAAGAACTGACAATCAATTTGATTTTGCTATAAATGGCCCTGGATTTTTCATGGTGCAAACAGATTTGGATACGGTGGCTTACAGCCGTGACGGCAATTTCCGTCTTAGCCCTATGGAAGGCGGCGGCTTAATGCTTGTAACAAGCGAAGGTCTGCCTATTTTAGGCATTGACGGAGAGTTTATTGAGTTTGGTGAGGAGCTTAATATCCTTACCATGGCTGTTAGTGATGACGGCACGATTCTTTTCACAAGCCCAGAAGGGGAAATGGTTGACGAAGGACTTCAAATTGCCATGGTGCAATTTCCTAATGTCCAAGGTTTGGAAGCTATTGGCAGAAACCTGTTTTTAGCAACAGCCGCCTCTGGTGAAGCCATGCTGGAATCAGACGGTGAAACCACTGTAACTTCCCGCCTGATGCAGGGTATGCTTGAATCTTCCAATGTGAACTTGGCTGAGGAGATGGTGCGCCTTATTGTGGCTCAACGTGCCTATGAGGTTAATTCCCGCGTGATTCAAGCGTCTGATGAGATGCTGCAACAGGCTAATCAACTAAGAAGATAATGAGGTGATGTAGGTGCAAATTCCAAGCTCTAGTGATTTGATGATGCAAAACGCAATTTTTCAAACCCAAACAAGAAGCCCTATTGACAACCTTTCTGCCGCTCGTTTAAGTGGTGATGACGCGGCATTGTTGGCGGCAGCTCAAGAGTTTGAAACCCATTTTATACAACAGCTATTCCGTGCCATGCGCGCCACTGTAAATACAGATAATGGGATTTTGCCTCGTGGTCAAACTGAGGAGATTTTTCAGGATATGATAGACGAAATTACCGCTAGAAATGCAGTAATTGGCGGTGGAGGCATTGGTCTTGCCCAGCAGATTTTTGCCCAGATGACAGCCCAACAAACCCCTTTGCAAACGGCTTTAGTGGGCGAGTATGGCGCACCAGTTGACGAACAATAAAAATAATGGGCGGGGGCGGTTTTCCTTCGCCCTCTTTTGTGATTATGGACAATTTTGATAACTTGCAAGATTTAGAGCAATTAGAAGGAACAGTTGAACGTGTGATTTATGCCAGTGATGACGGCGATTACACGGTTTTTTCTATGTTTGTGGAGGACGAGCTTGGCAATTCGGAGGAAGTGGTCTGCACCGCAGGCAGTGGCGTTTCTCTGGGTGAAGATGTGAAGGTTTACGGAACTTTTACCAATCATCCAAGTTATGGTGAGCAATTTAAAGCCACTGTGGTGGAGCGGATTTTGCCCCAAACCGTTAGCGGCATGGAAGCTTATTTGGCATCAGGAAGCATCAAGGGAATCGGCAAAAAGCGCGCCGCCACCATTGTTGAAAAATTTGGCTTGCAAACCTTTCAAGTGTTGGAGCAAAACCCCGCGCTGTTGGCGGAAATTAAGGGCATCACTTACGAAAAAGCAATGGAGATTGGCGAAGCCTTTGCAGAGAAGGGGGCGGCTCGTAATTCCATTATGTACCTGCAATCCCTTGGGCTTACTGTAAGCCAGTGTGAAAAAGTGATGAAGCGTTATGGCGGTCAGGCGATTGACGTCGTGAAAAACAACCCTTATGTGTTAGCGCGGGAGGTTTTTGGAATAGGCTTTAAAATTGCCGACGGAATCGCAAGCAAAATCGGCATTGCTTTTAATAGCCCTTATCGCATTACAGCGGGGATTGGGCATATTTTGCTTGAAGGACTTGGAGAAGGGCATGTTTGCCTGCCAAGGGAAAGCCTCCTTGGGCGGGTTGTTAATTTGCTTGACGCAGATATGGGCGACATCGAAAACCAATTGTTGGAAATGCAGGTGAGCGGCGACATTAAACAGGACAAAATTGCTGACGAACATATGATTTATCTTTCTGCCTACTACCACAGCGAGGTTTACATAGCCCGCCGTTTGTTGGAAATTAGCCGTATAAATACCGCATCTACGTTGCACGTGGAACGGGAAATTGAGAGGGTAGAGCGGGCAGAAGGCATCAAGCTTGCCCATATGCAGAAAGCCGCTGTAAAAGAAGCCATGAATCACGGTGTTGTGGTTATAACTGGCGGCCCTGGTACTGGTAAAACAACAACGATTAAGACGATTATCGCCATGCTTGACAAATTGGGTCAGCGGGTTTCTTTGTGTGCGCCTACAGGCAGGGCGGCAAAGCGCATGAACGAAGCAACAGGCAAGCCAGCCGCTACAATCCACCGCCTTCTGGGGCTTTATCAGGTGGAAGCCGACAATGTGCAAGGCGAGGTGGACGAGGATATGAAAATTAAGGCGGACTGCATCATAATGGACGAGGCAAGCATGGTATATTCTATGTTGCTGTTCCGCTTGTTAAAGGCAATGAACGACAAAACCCGCCTGATTTTAGTGGGGGATGTGAACCAGCTGCCTTCGGTTGGACCTGGCAATGTGCTAAAGGACATTATCTCCAGCGGCAAAATTCCTGTTGTGTATCTGGACGAAATTTTTCGCCAAGGTCAGGAAAGTGCAATTGTAATGAATGCCCACCGCATTAACCGCGGGGAATATCCCATTATCAACGAGAGAACTAACGACTTTTTCTTTATTAAAGAGCCGAGAATGGGGCATGTGCCAGATATTGTGGCAGACCTGAATTTGCGCCGCTTGCCAAGCTTCACTGGGGCATCGCCAATTAAGGATATTCAAGTTCTCTGTCCACAGCGCAAGACTTTATGTGGTGTTGAAAATCTTAACAAAGTTCTGCAAGAAAAGCTAAACCCTGCCGACCCCCATAAAAGCGAGAAACAGGTGGGCTTTACCCTGTTTCGCGAAGGCGATAAGGTTATGCAGATTAAAAACAACTATCAAACTGAATGGAAAATATTAGGTGATGATAGCATTGTCCTGGAAGAAGGACTTGGCGTTTTTAACGGGGATGAGGGCTTGGTGGAATTTATTGACAACACCAACCGCATTATGAGGGTGGCATTTTATGACGACAAAATTGTTGACTACCCCTTTAAGCAGTTGGAAGAGCTTGTGTTGGCTTATGCAATCACCATTCACAAATCCCAAGGTTCGGAGTATGATGTGGTGATTTTGCCTTTGCACAGCGGAACTCCCCTGCTATTTAACCGAAATTTGCTTTACACAGCCGTAACAAGAGCAAAAAAGCTGGTGGTTATCGTGGGGGTAGAGGGAACTATAAACCGCATGGTGGATAATGTGCGGGAAAGCGTGCGCCACACCGCACTAAGCTATCGTTTAGAGAGGTTTTATGAACAACTTTATGTTGAAGAGGAGCAGAGCCACTGATGCGCTAAGGGCGGTCTATTCTGTCATTTATCCCAACAAATGCCTGTTTTGCCGCCGAGTGATGGACGACAAACAGGCTTTTGTCTGTTTAAACTGCGAATTTGAGATAACCAGCGATGAACATTATGTGGAAAATCTTAACTGGCTATATATACCATATGTTTATGGAGATGAAGTACAGCATGTGGTGCATCGTTTTAAATATGGCGGCGCAAAAGCCCTCGCGAAACCAATGGCGAGGGCGATATATAGCCGTTTCCCTGATGTTTATGGGGATTTTTTGCTGCCCGTTCCCCTTCATCCAAACCGACAGCGGGATAGGGGGTTTAATCAAGCTTCGGAATTGGCTCTGGAGCTGTCGCTTTTGCTGAAAATTCCCGCTATGGATGGTCTTTCGCGGTTGCGGGATACCGAAAAACAGTTTCACCTAAGCCGTGAACAGCGTGCAAGCAATTTGGCTGATGCAATTGGCGTGAAACAGGGTTTTGATGTTGTTGGCAAGCGCATTATCTTGGTCGATGATGTTTTTACCACTGGCTCAACTGCAGTCGAGTGTGCCAAAGTTTTAAAATCCGCAGGAGCAACCCATGTTGACCTAATTGCCTTCGCGAGAGCGTAAAGCATTTATGATGGTATTTTCAACACTTGGTTGGTGATAAGGTTGTCACTGGTTAGGTGATTTAAATTACGTATTGCGGCGACCGTTGTGCCGAACCGCTGAGAAATGGACCAAAGGCTGTCGCTTGCCAGCACCGTGTAAAAGAAGTAGCTGGGTGGCGGCATAGTTGGGCCTCCCAACGCCTCTAAAATTCCATTTGCTATAGCGTTTGCGTAGGCGTTGAAATTCTGGTCAAATAGCTCATTATCGCGGGCGTTGGTGATATACCCAAGCTCCAACAGCATGGCAGGGGCTGTGGTGTTGCGCAAAACCGCGAAATTAGCGCGGATAACACCATTGTTATTTTGCACCCCAGCGTTTACAACATGGGACAGCACCGTCTGGGCATATAGCACATTTGTTGACGGGGCAGTGGTAAATACATAATTTTCCACTCCGTTAGCATTTGGATTTACACTAGAGTTTCTGTGGATGGACACAAAAATATCCGCATTATTTTCGTTGGATATTACACTGCGGTCGGCTAGGGTCACAAAAGTGTCTGTGGTGCGGGTCATAACAACTTTTTGCCCCATGCTTTGCAAAATCTGCTGAACGGCAAGCGCCATCCGCAAGGTATCATTTTTTTCCATGCGGCTGCCTTGGACTGCTCCTGAGTCGCTTCCGCCATGCCCTGGGTCAAGGACGATGGTTCTGGAAGGTATTGGCGGCGGCGTAGGAGGGGCGGGAGGTGTTGGTGGCGTCGGCGTCACACTGCCGCAGCAGGGTATTTTAAGCATCATACCTACTGTCAGCATGTCGCTTGTCATGCCGTTTGCATCGCGTATGGCATCAACCGTAACACCGTATCGCTGGGAAAGCCGCCATAAGGTGTCACCCGACACAACGGTATAATCAAAATGGCAAAGGGGAGGGGGATTTGTCACGATTTCCCACTGGCGCATAAGCTCCGCCCATGTTAACGGACCCACCACGCCATCGCTGTTAAGCCCAGACTGCCACTGGAAATTGCGCACAGCCGCTTCGGTTCTTGCGCCAAAGTTGCCGTCTACCACTAAGGGCGGGCTGGTCGCACCAAGGGCATTTAGGGCTTCTTGAATAATACGCACGGCATCACCTGTAGAGCCGTTGCGTTGAGGTGTACCTGGGTATGGATGTGTCATTTTATCATCTCGCCTCATAAAAATGTTTGCTTTATAGTATGCGAGATGAGAGTAAATTGCGTATACAAAAACAACCCCGTTAGGGGTTGTTTTTACATTACATCCTACAAATCAATCACAATCAGATTAAAGAACTGGGTCGGCGTAGAAGTATTCTTCGGTTGGGTTGTAGTATTCTGCAGCATCAGGCTCTGGTGTTGCTGGAGCTTGTGGTGCAGGAAGTAGTATTGGAGCTTCTGGTTG
>WQSI01000068.1 GCA_009787945.1 Defluviitaleaceae bacterium | reverse complement strand
CCGCCAGTGTCGTGGTGGTCGCGGCCAAGCATAATTGGCCCAACCTCACCATTGCGCACCATTTCATTAAATTTCAAGGCGATTTGGGTGCGCCCAACAGCATCTTGGTACAAAATGCGGGCGAAAGTTCCCACAACCAAGGCGTTTTTCTCAGCGTCTTTTATCCATTGATAGTTGTCGCGGTCTGCTTCGCGGCGGGTTGGGTCTATGCAGTCTGCCGCCGCTTTGTCGGTTTTGCGCAAATCCTCCATGTTGCGGGATAGGCAAATCCAGCGGAAAGGCCCATAACCATAGTCAAAAAGCTCTGGCCCTAAAATGTCCTCAACATATGATGGATAGATGAAGCCGTCCTTCTCGTCCACGCCGTTTTTACTTATTTTGGTCACGCCGCAGTCGTACAAAGCCTTTAGGAAGGAGTTGCCATAGTCAAAGAAATATGTTCCGCGGCTGGTGAGGGTGTCAATGGCTTCGTGGTGCTTTAACAGGGTTTCGTTAATAAGCTTTTCAAACTTTGGTCTGTCCTCTCCCAGAAGGCGGGTGCGCTCTTCAAAGGTTATTTGCGGGCAATATCCGCCATTGTACACATCATGGCAGCTGGTCTGGTCTGTTAGCAAATCAATATGGACATTGTTGTCAACGGCATATTGCAGCAAGTCCACAATATTGCCAGAATAGGCGATGGAATAGGATTCCCCTTTATCTTGGTAGACCTTTGCCAAATCAAAAGCTTCTTTAGGGGTTTGGCACACTGCCTTCACCCAGCCTTGGCTGTGGCGGGTTTCGATGCGGCTTGGGTCAACCTCTGCAATAATGCCCACGCCCCCTGCAATTTCGATTGCTTTAGGCTGTGCGCCGCTCATGCCTCCAAGCCCAGAGGAAACGAACAGTTTACCTGCCAAATCTTCCCCTTGTTTAAGCCCCAATTTCATACGTCCAGCGTGTAAAATTGTGTTGTATGTGCCGTGGACAATCCCTTGAGGCCCAATGTACATCCAACCCCCTGCTGTCATCTGCCCGTAGTTGGTAACACCGAGTTGAGCCGCAATTTCAAAATCCTGTAAATTGTCAAACATGCCCATCATCAAGCCATTTGTGACGATAACCCGCGGAGCATCTGGCTTTGACGGAAACAGCCCAAGAGGATGCCCGCTTTGCACAACCAGGGTCAAATCATGGGTTAAATGCTTTAAATATTCCATAATAAGTTGATATTGAAGCCAGTTGCCGCACACAGCCCCTGTTTCACCATAGGTAACAAGCTCGTAGGGGTATAGGGCAATGTCGAAGTCAAGGTTATTATCAATCATCACTTGGAAAGCCTTGCCTTCTAGGCATTTGCCTTCATACTCATCAACAGGCTTGCCCCACAAACGCCCTTCAGGGCGATAGCGATAGGCATAAATGCGCCCATAGGTTACAAGCTCCTCCATAAACTCGGGAGCAAGGGTCTCGTGAAGGCTTTCTGGCACATAGCGCAGGGCATTAGCAAGAGCCTTCCCAGCTTGGGCTTCTGTTAGGCGAAAACCGCGGTTTGGTGCGCGCCTAATCCCCTCTTGAAACTTTGGATAATTTGGTAACTTGTCTGAAAGTTTAATTTGCATTATAAAAACTCCTTTATAAAGAAAAAATCTGTTACTCTTATGTTAAATGAACAGGAACATTTTGTCAAGATGCCATTGCAAAAATGATTGAGGTAATGTTATAATTAGTTAGCAAAAAATTAAATAAATTTTGACAGGAGATAAAATTACATGAAAAAAGTTTTGATTAACGGAACAAGCTTGACTTTGGAAGATGTTGTAAATGTCGCCCGCTTTGGGCAAGAGGTGGAAATTGACCCTGCTGCTGTGGCGAAAATCCAGGCTTCTCGGGCTTATGTTGAAAATATCGTGGCTGAAGGGCGCACTGTATACGGCATAAACACAGGCTTTGGGGAGTTTTCAAAGGTGACAATCCCCGCTGAGGATGTTGCCCAACTGCAACATAATTTAATTGTGAGCCACGCTTGCGGTGTTGGTTCGTGGCTATCCCCCGAAATTGTCCGCGCTATGATGCTTTTGCGGGTTAACAGCCTTGCGGCAGGCTTTTCTGGGGTTCGTTTGGAGCTTTTACAGACATTTACTCTCATGCTTAACGCAGGGGTTATCCCTTGTGTGCCAGAAAAAGGCTCTCTAGGGGCTTCTGGCGACCTTGCGCCCCTTTCTCACATCGCCCTAACTCTAATCGGGCTCGGGGAAGCCTTTTTTGACGGCAAATTGATGACTGGGGCAGAAGCAATGGAAGCCGCAGGCATCATTCCAATTAAATTAGCGGCAAAAGAGGGACTTGCCTTAATCAATGGCACCCAAGCCATGACAGCAATTGGTGCGCTGACCCTTTATGACGCTAAAAACCTTGCAATTACGGCAGATGTGGCAGGTGCAATGACCATGGAGGCTCTACAGGGCATTACCTGCGCCTTCCATCCCACCCTTCACGCTGTTCGTCAGCAAAAAGGGCAAATCGCCACCGCCGCCCATATGCTGGAGCTTTTAAAAGGCAGTGAAAGGGTGACAAAGCAAGGGCAAGTCCGTGTGCAGGATGCCTATAGTTTGCGTTGCATCCCTCAAATCCACGGAGCAAGCAAGGATGCTTTGGCATATGTGGAAGAAAAGATTTTATTGGAGATAAACGCCGTAACTGACAACCCCATAATAGCCCATGAAGAAGATATTGCCATTTCTGGCGGAAACTTTCACGGGCAACCCATCGCCCTGCCTATGGACTTTTTAGCCATCGCCATGGCAGAGCTTTGCAATGTGTCCGAACGCCGCATTGAACGCCTGGTAAACCCTGCCCTTTCAGGCTTGCCAGGGTTTTTAACCAAAACAGGGGGCATCAGCTCTGGCTTTATGATTGCCCAATATGCCGCCGCCGCCCTTGTGTCTGAAAATAAGGTGCTTTCCCACCCTGCCAGCGTGGACAGCATACCTTCTTCTGCAAATCAAGAGGACCATGTGTCCATGGGTACAATTGGCGCACGAAAGGCAAGCGAGGTGCTGTTTAACCTAAAGAAAACCCTGGCAATTGAGCTTTTGTGCGCCGCCCAAGGCATCGACCTGTCTGGCGACGGCAAACTGGGCAACGCCACTGGGGTTGCCTATGACCTGGTTCGCGGTGTCGCCCCCACATTGGAAGAAGACAGGGAAATGTATGTGGATTTTGAGCGGGTTTCTGCTCTTATTGATACTAATTTGATTGTGCAGGAAACTAGAAAGGTCATATAGTGCGGGGTATGTTTGATGCTGCAAAGGCGCAAAAATATACGATTAGCAGAATATGACTACAGTCAAGCAGGTTGTTACTTCATAACCATCTGCACAAAGGACAAAACAAAAATACTATGGACTGACGCGGTAGGGGCGGGCATTGCCCGCCCCAGTTCGCCATGCAATCATGGTGTTGAGTATACATTATCCACCATAGGCGAAATCATAAAAGCCGCAATCGAAAATATACCAAAATTTTATCCAAGCACAATCGTTGATAAATATGTGATTATGCCCAATCATGTACATATGATTTTAACATTATCAGAGGTGTGTTCTGAACTGGGGCGGACAATGCCCGCCCCTACCATTTCCCGCATAATCGACCAATTAAAAGGTGCTGTTAGCAAACAGGCGGGTTATTCTGTGTGGCAGAAGTCGTTTTATGAGCATGTTATTCTTAGTGAAAAGAGGTATCAAGAAATTTGGCAATATCATAGAGGATAACCCTGCAAAATGGCAATCAGATGAATATTTTTGATTATCTTTCAGGCAAATCCAAAAATAGGGCTTGTGGCTATTCATGGGATTGCGGGCGGGGTCCGCAATGACGTTGTAGGACACTTTGTCCACAGTCTAAAACGCCCCTGCAAATGGGGCGTTTTGTTATTTTTTGCGAAATTTAGCGAAAAAATTCTTCATCATATTGGCGCATTGGTTTTCTAACACGCCTTGGGTTACGTTTACTTTGTGATTGAAACCTTCGGCTTCTAGCAAGTTGATAACAGACCCAACTGCCCCAGCCTTAGGGTTTTTCGCCCCAAAAACAAGGCGGGTTAAGCGTCCTTGCAAAATCGCGCCTGCACACATGGGGCAAGGCTCAAGGGTCACATACATGGTGCAACCCTCCAGCCGCCAATCTCCTAAATGCTCACAAGCCTGATTTATAGCGGAAATCTCTGCGTGGTAAAGGGTATTTCCTTTGGTGTTCCGCAGATTGTACCCCTTGCCAATCACCACGCCGTTGTGGACGATAACACAGCCCACTGGCACTTCTAGGGCTTCCGCGGCTTTTTCTGCAAGCTCCAAAGCCTGCTTCATAAAATCCTCATCCATATTATCGCGCCCAAACGCTGTCAATTCTGCCTTCCACCTCCACATATCTTGTGCGAATCATAATAACAGAGTTGGCAGTAATTTCATATGTTCCCTCAACATAAATTGCTGTGTCGGTGTAGCGACCTTGGGCTTGAACGTCTAGGTAAATCGTCACATGGTCTGGCCATTCGGCAAAAATCACCGTGCCGTCATTAAGGGAATGGGGAACGGTGTGAGGTTCGTAACGAAAGCCCACAACATGGCCAATAAACTGGTTTGCGCGGTTGTCATAAACCCGCAAGCCAGGGGCGTAATTTTCTAGGGTAAAGGCTCTTGGGCCTTCGATGCGAATTGTAAAATCCACAGTGGCTTCCCCGCGGGACACCGCCGCCCCAGGGGCTGTAAAGCGATAAACCCCGCCAATGGCAACCACCAAAATAATCAAAATCACAACCAAATCAACAATGCTAATTTTTCCGAAAAGTTTTCCGTTTTTATCCAATTTGTCCACCCCCTAATTTGATATGGTTGTCACATCAACAACCACGCCAATGCCTGCGACGCCCCGCGCCCTCAAAAACTTGTCCATACCAACCCGTACAGGCTGACCTTCTGTTAAAATGTGACTGTCGTTCCAGCTGCCCCGCCCGCGTATCAGAATGTAAACGTCATAACGGTCGGGAACAACCACATTGCTGAAAGTGTTGGTTTCGTAGTTAAAGGTCATGGTGACGGCAGGTTGCTGCCAAAATTCAACCACACGCCCTAACACATGGTTGCGGATGCTGTCTCTAATCTCCATACCAGGGAGCAATTGCTCTGTAAAGTAGGGCATTGCCTGGCGCAGCTCCACCACAAATTCTACATATCCATCATCGGTAGCGGCAGTGGTGCTAAAAAACCAAATGCCCCCACCAATAGCACCTATAACCCCTAATATTATCAGAATATCTATTACATTAAACTTTTTCATTAGTAAATTCCCCTTTCAAGTTTGCAATACCTGCGGCAAGTGCCATAAACACCCAGAAAACCGCTAATACCCTAAAGTTGTACCACACATTGTCGGTGAAGCCTTTTATTAGAAAGCCAGCCATGCCAGCCGCCAACGCTGCTGCCAATGCCTTAATTTCGGGGCTTCCGCGGTTCGAACTGCGGAACATACCCTTGAAAAAGCCGCCTATCATTAGCAAGAACAGCCCAAAGCCCCCAATTCCGAAATAAATCATAATTTGCAGGTACAGGTTGTGGGAATGTTGGGTAAATACCGCATTAAAGGCGTATAAATTGTAGATGAAGTTGAAGTTTTCAACCCCCTGCCCTATGCCGATTGGCCAAAAGACCCTAAGCATGTCCACCGCCCCAAGCCATATTGACACGCGGTAAGACGTGGAAGTGTCTGCCAAATCGCCAATTGACAGGAAGCGTTGCAAAACATCTGGCGGCACAAGAAAGGGGGCGGCAATAAGCCCCAAAATGCCCAAAACCACCAACCTACGGTCACGCATTAAGGCGAATACGGCAAAGGCAACCAAAAGCCCAAGCCACGCCCCGCGGGAATGGGTGAAAACCATACAAAGGCTTGTTGCCCCAAAAATCCCAAGAGCAAATAGCTTGTGAAGCCAGTGGCGATAATAATAAATCATGGCAAATGCCAAAATTGACACAAAAATTAAATATCCGCCAAGGACATTGGGATTTTCAAGGAAAGAATAAATCCGCGCGGTGGCTTCGCCAAACATATCGCCGTCAATCCAAGCGGCGGTCATCACAAAATTACCTGTAACCCTCTGCCAAATGCCAAATCCTGCCACAACCAAGCCAGACGTGGCAAGAACCCCCGCCAAAGCCAACAGCTTGCCCTTTGTGTTCATGGTGTTTTTTACCACGAAATAGAAGGTTATAAACAAAATGTAAATCCCTGCTGATGGGGCGGAGTTTGCAGGGTTAAAGGAAATTGCAACAGAAAAGGCTACAAGACCTGCGAAAAGCAACACAAAAATATCTGTATAGGTGAATTTTAGGGTAGCTTTGCCGCTGATTAGCCATTTGCCTGCAAAGCTAACAATGGTCAAAGCGACAAGACCCAAAATCAACATAGTTGGCAGAATTGGGGCGAAAAATGCCGCGGCAAAGATGCCCGCTTCCACACGATGCAAAATCAACAAACCGCCGATTATGCCACCTGCCGCCATGACGAAAGGCAAAAGCCCCGTAAAAGCCCCTACCAAGCCAAGGACAACACCAAAAACACCAAACAAAAGCAGATATTTCTTGCTAGAAACTTCTTTAGGTTCAAGCATTTCGGGGGTTACATAAAAAAAGCTGAAAATCTTTTGTAGCACCCATGAGCCGCTGTGTAACTGCGCCAAGGAGCGGTTAAGAAGAATCAAAGGCACACCAAGCCCTGCAACCGCAACAAAAGCGGGGATTAAATAGCCATTTATAATAAAATTAGCCCCAGAGGGGATGCCTCCCGCCAGTATAAAGAACACACCAAAAACCCGTAAAGACATATGTGGCAAGCTGTTGCAAAAGCCTGCAACTGCGCCAATTATTCCGCTGTTTTCTGCCTTGGGCTTAAAACCGCTAAAGCGCGCCAAAAAACGGTCTGCGGCAGAGCCTTCAAAGCCACGCTCCAGGCGGCTTTCCCCATGTAATAAATGAAAAAGCCCACTACTTCGCCAAATCTTCACCAAACCGCGGTAAAGCCCGCCAAGAAGCCGCCCTGTTCCGCTATGTTCAAAAAAATGCAGAAATTTCGCCCACAAAGCCGTTAAAAAGCTGATTATCAAGCTTTGCTGTATCATAAATCACCAACTTTCGTTTTTATCATTAGATTAGAGCGCGTTAACATAAATGGGTCACGCGGATTTGTGTGCCGATTTTGCGTCAATCCTAGGAGGTAAATTCGCGGTGTGCCCAAGGCACATAAGAATTTTCCGACGACGGATTGGCGTGAAAGCGGTGCATAAAGCCGTGGGGCAGCTTTATGTTAACGCGCTCTAGGTTACTCAATTATAACCCCCTCCCCAAAATACGTCAAGGGTTTTTCTAATTTAAACCAAAGTTAGTTAAAAACATGCCCTCTGGCACTTCCCCCGCAAAAACCGTGTTAACCAAAGGCACGCGGCGGCTTACTGGCACAATCTCCTCTTGCAAGGGGATAACAATGCGCATATCTGTTTCAACATACAGCCAAACCTGAAAATTTATTTGGTTGATGCCAGCTGACGCAAAGCTTGTGTGATACTCTACCCGCGCCTCTCCCATAGGAATAACGCTAATAGGAATAGAAGGACCAATGCCCGCAAGGAGGGGTATGCCCGTTAACATGCCGATGGGCATACGAACAGAGGCGGACTCATCATCAGATAATCCTTCAGAAATGTCCACGGCAAGCTGGGCCGTTACTTGTGTAATCAAAATAGTGTCCACCGCCAGATGGGTAAGTTGACCGTCGGCTTCGGTGCGCATTGTAAAAAAATCTTCGCTAACTAGCTCAAATTGGGATATTGTGGATAATAGGCTGTCGTTTATCACTTGATTAAAAAGAGCTACAGAACGCTGATTAGCAATGGTGATAACCGCAGGCATTATTGAGCGGTTAGCTATCATGGTAAAAAGATAGCCTAAGCCGATTATCAGAATAAGCAGCACAAACAAGACCCGCTTGGCTTTGGCAGGTTTTTTTCGCTTTGTTGGAGCGGGATGGGCAACACTCGCCCCCGCCAAGGTGCGGGTTGGGGCAGGGCGACGGCGGGGCGGGCGGCGACCCATGGCAAAATATGGTCGAAACATAAATCCTCCAAGGGTGTGTTGGATAATGAAAAAATTTTTGCTGTGGTTGCTCCGCAACCACACGGTTTCCCTTGATTTTGCGTTGCAAAATCAGAGTACCTACGCAAAAATTTTGAATTAATCAACACACCCTCCAAATATTAAATATTCGTTGTACATGTTACAATTTTGTAAAATTAGTGGATTTTGGGAACAATGTCTGGTATAATACAGTCTATTACAGTTAGAGAGGTGATATTTGTGAATTATTCCCAAGAAAACAACAAAAGGCGTATGAAACAATACAAGGCAGGAGCAAAAAAAGTTCGCAATAAGGTGGGATACACCATTTTGCGGGTTCTTGTGGCTTCTTTGCTTATTTCTGTGTTTGCTGTAGGAGGGGCAGGCATTGGTTTTTACATGTCCATCATCAACTCCGCCCCAGATGTGCGGGATTTGTCAAGAGGTATTATGGGCATGGAAAGCCTTGACACCATTGTTTTTGATGCCCATGGCAACGAAATTGCCGTTCTTGATGCTGGCGTAAACCGCATTTTTGCCGAGTGGGATGACATTCCCCAGCATTTAAAAGATGCCGCCGTGGCAATTGAGGACGAGCGTTTTTTTGAACACAATGGGGTTGATGCCCAGTCTATGGTGCGGGCGGTCTATATGACCTTGATGCATGATAACAGACAGGGTGCGTCCACCATAACACAACAGTTAATCAAAAATTTAAGTAATGTACAGCGGAACACCATCGAAACCAAGTTGCAAGAGCAACATATGGCAATCCAGTTTGAAGCCCTGCTTGTAGAAGAGCTCGGCAGTGTAGAAGCCGCCAAAAACCAAATATTACACGAATATTTGAATATTATTTACCTTGGACACGGCAACATGGGTGTGCAAGCCGCCGCCCGTTTCTACTTTAATAAAGACGTTAGCGAATTGACTTTAAGCGAATCTGCCGTAATAATCTCCATAACCCGCTTCCCTTGGGGCAACTCCCCTATTCGCTTTCCTGACAATAATAGGCAACGTCAAGTCCATACTTTAGACGCTATGTTGCGCCTTGGTATGATAACAGCGGCAGAGCATCGCTACGCCTACAACGACCCTGTTTTTGACCGCATACAAGCCCACAGGGCAGACATTGCCCCGGATGCTCACATTTGGCATTTCTTTGTAGATGCGGTAATCGACCGCCTTTATGAAGATTTTGAGGACATGGGCATACCTTTCGAGCAGGCTCAACAGCGTATTTTCCACGGCGGTTTGCGGGTGCATACCACAATGGAACCTCAAATTCAAGAAATTGTGGATGCGGCGTTTTTAAACGAAAACAACTTCCCCACAAACCCACAGGACTTTGAATATTTTATTG
>WQSI01000067.1 GCA_009787945.1 Defluviitaleaceae bacterium | reverse complement strand
AAATCCAGAGGTAACAGAGGAAGTTGTGGGGGATTATTTATGTGACGAGGGCGACCTGTTTGACCAGGGTATTCAAGTGGTGGTTGCCCCTGCCGTTGGCGGCATTGTCCTTGGTTATGAGTTGGCAAAACAGCTTGGAGCAAAGTCAATTTTTTGCGAGCGGGAAAACGGCAAAATGACCCTGCGCCGCGGCTTTGAAATTGCCCCAGGAACACGTGTTTTAATTGCAGAAGATGTTGTGACAACAGGCGGAAGCGTAAGAGAGGTTATGGAAGCCGTGGAAGCCGCAGGGGGTGAGGTTGTGGCGGTGGCGTTGCTGGTGGACAGAAGCGGCGGCTCGGTTGATTTTGGTGTGAAAACCGTTTCTGCTTATAAAACGTCTATCGAGTCCTATGAGCCTGACGATTGCCCTTTGTGCAAAGAGGGGAAGCTCCCCGCCATCAAGCCAGGCAGCCGCGGAAATAAATAATTTGTTTTAAAGTAACAAACACTAAGCAAAAGGAGTGTTTGTTATGAAAAAACTGTTTACAGGGCTTTTTAGTGGGGTGTTAAATGGGCTTTTAGGGTCTGGTGGCGGCGTTGTTGCCGTTTTGGCTCTGCGGAAATTTTTTGGGCTTGAAACCCATAAATCTCACGCTACGGCGGTGGCTTTAATGCTTCCCATGACCATTGTGTCCGCCATCATATACATTAGCATGTACGATTTGGACTGGATGATGGCGTTGTGGGTGACCATTGGCGGCATAGCAGGCGGGATTTTAGGCGCAAAGGTTCTCAAAAACATTTCCGCAAGTTGGCTTCACAAAATTTTTGGGGCTGTTATGGTTTTTGCCGCTGTTAGGATGGTGTTTGCATGATGGACATCCTCTGGCTTGTTTTATTGGGTGTTCTCGCTGGCACATTAGGGGGCATGGGCATAGGAGGCGGAGCAATCTTAATCCCTGCTCTTACCATGTTTTTCGGCGCTTCCCAACACGCCGCCCAAAATATCAACTTGCTGTACTTCATCCCAACGGCAATTTTTGCTGTAATAGTCCACAAGAAAGGCGGGCGCATTGAAGGCAAAATTCTCCCTTGGATTATTGTTGGGGGCGTTGTTGGTTCTGTGGCAGGCTCTCTAATCGCCTTAAACTTGCAGGCAGAGGTGCTGAGATACATTTTTGCAGGCTTTCTCTTCATCATGGGCATTGCAGAATTTTTTAAAAAGGCTGAACCCCAAAAATAATTAATGACAAAATCCACCAATTGTGATATAATTATGTTTGGATGTTTTTTGTGCTAGCGTTAGACCTGTTCCGAAACCTCATTCCGCCATCTTTTTGGTCTTTTTGCCGAAATGCTGCAGCGTCAGAACCCTCACATACCTATGGGTATGTGAGGAACCTGCCACCTTGCATTTCAACAAAAATCCTCAAAAATCTAACGAAAGCAGGTTTCGGAACAGGTCTATTAGGGGGTTATTTTGTGTTTGTTGATGGTCAATTAAGAACCAAGACCTACGTTTCCATTATGATTATCATTGCCTCTTCGGTTCATGTGATGCTAGGGGCGTATTTTTTATATTATGGCATACCCTTGATGGTTTTGTTTAGTGCCGTTGATGTCGCCATTTATGCGGTCACGTTTTTTATTAATAGGTCTGGGCGTGTGCGCGTCGCCAGTTTTATTTTGGTTATTAAAGTGGCGTTTTTTGCGGTTTTGTCAACCTTTTTGTTTGGTGTTAATGTTAACGCCCAGTGGGTTTTTGTTGCCGCCGCTTTGCCCGCCGCCCTGCATCTGGACTTCACAACCCGTCAGCGCATCTGGATAATATCAATTTTGGCTGTTGCCCTTAATGTTATGCTGGCTTTCCCTTTTATTGTGGAAACTCCGCCTTTGTACATGCCAGATAATACGGTGTTGCCTTTCTTTTTTGGCAATGTCGCCTCGTTAAGCTTCATCGCCTCTATTGCAGGCAATGCAATTATAACCCGCCGAATTACAGAAATGCAAAACAAAAAAATTCGAGAACATGAAGAAGCCTCCTATACAGACCCACTAACAAAACTTTCCAACCGACGTTATGCAGAGGTGTTTTTTAACGAAATTAATTCAAAGTACATTGAAAGACCCATAACTTTCGCCCTTTTGGACGTAGATAATTTCAAAAAAATTAACGACACCAAAGGGCATGAAGCGGGTGATTCGGCTTTGGTTGCTGTTTCTGATGTTTTGCGCCTTAACACGCGCAATAACGACTTGGTTTGCCGTTGGGGCGGAGAAGAATTTTTATTGGTTTTGCCTGGTTGTGAACAGGAACATGCCCAGCGCATTTTAGAAAAAATACGTAAAGATGTTGAGGGTTTGTCCATACAAACAGAAACGGAAGAAATTAAGATAACAGTTACAGGCGGTGGGGTTTTGCTGGTAGGCAAAGAAATAAAAGCCGCTTTGCTCGCCTGTGACAAAAACTTGTACAAAGGCAAACGAAACGGCAAAAATCAGATTGTTTTTTGATTTTAGGGTGTGTTGATTAATTCAAATTAGTTGAAACGCACGGCAGGCACTTGGTCAGAAAAGGGGCTTCCGTCTGGATATACGCCATAAAAAGTATATACAGGTTGCAAAATGCTATCTATAAACTGAAAAGCCAGATGGTATTTTTTTATTCGCACCCTGCCCTCGTGGTTTTGCGGCAACAGCGTCATTGCGGTGTGGGGGGTTATTAAATCTCCCCTTGCCAGCTCTTCATATTCAAAATAAAAGTGGCTGATAAAGGTTATGTTTCCAAAATTATCCACCTCTATGGTGGTGGGGAAGGCTCGGTTGGGGATTTTGCCGAGGTTTTCTAAGACTGTCACCGTAAAACCTGTGCCGTGTTGTACGGTTTCAATGTCAAAGGGATGTTGCAGAAAAAGGCTGTCACGGGCAAAATCTTCCGCAATTGAACGAGCCTTGCGCTCATAAATTTCTGCCGAGCCAGGACCTGGCAGGCTGACCCCTTCATATTCAACCAAATCCAAAAAGCGAAAAACCCGCAAAAGGCGCAAGCCGCATTTTGCAAGAAAATAATCATCATATTCAAAAATTTCTGCGCAATCCATGTCAAAATTATTTAGAAAAGTCTGTAAACCTTCCCCCTCCGTTACCGAATACATGGGCAAATACACTGCCGACTGCCTAAGGGGGTTGCGGTGCAAACGTATGTCAGACTGGTAAAAACTTCTATAAGAATGGCCGGGGGTTTCGTGGTGAATGCGATTTGCAAGCCCGCCAGGATTTACCCCGCTGTTAACAAGCACAACCGCCGCCAAAACAAGCAAAACCGCCCCTATCCCATAATTAAGCAAATCAGGTGTTCTACGCATACAATCAGCTCCTTGGGTTTATTTTGCACCAAAGGCAGAAACTGTATGCGTAAAACTTCTAATCACCAATTCGGAATAACGTTCCCGTTGTAGTGCAATAAACAGATAAAACCCAACCGTCAACTGTAAAGAAATTCAGCTGCATTACTAAAACCAAATCTGTGCCTTCGAGAGCTTGTATTGAAAACCCCGAATTATGACCATGTATACCGTTTCCAAGCATTTTTTCTATGCTGCCATCCGCTGACAACTTTACAGCCTGTTGATACACTCCAGATTCCCCTTCTGGAGGTTGCGGCACAATGGTTGCAAATAAGTTGTCATTTATATTAAACAAACGGTACGCATACATCCCTCTTTGCAGCAACGTGTTTTGTGTTCCGTCAACGCGAATACGGTGAAGGTCATTCCCGAACCGCCCCCACCCTTCATCGCTCCAAAGGTAATAAACCCATTCATCTATGGTGACGAAGCTCCCAAAATTAACATTATGAAACACGGTTTCTAAACTTAAAATAAATTCTTCGGCTGGATTTTGTGCTTCAAGGTGAATCGCGTGAGTTGGCGGGGCATTTAAGATTTGCCCACGTTCTATTTTCTTGGCTTGAAGTTCTGTGTCAATAAAAATAAATTCTGAACCCAGTTCAAACGCACCCCAGCTACTGCTTATAAACACAACACCGCCGCACTCTAACTTCCACCAGCCAGAATTGAGCGAGTTGGTTAAATCCTCAAATTCATAAATTTTTCTGTGTTGACCCGTATTGATGTGAAAAGCCTCTAAGCAGGTCAAGCTTTCGTCTAAATTTCTATAGGAAAGCAAAATGGAGTTACTTGGCGCATGAAAAAATGGCACTCCGCTGTATATGCCTTCCCCTACCACTTGGGCTTCCAATGTTGAAAGCGAGATGCGGTAAATGTAGTAGTGCCGAAGGAAGTGGTCGCCGCTTCTACGGCTCACAAACAAATAATCCTCACAAAGCCCAACGATTTCGATTTCACCATCGCCAGGCACGTGAACCCTTCTGCCTTGTGCTATATCATTTAATGGCAGTTGATATAGTGCAAACTCTGCATCATCCCCAAAACCCTCTCTAAATGTAAAGAAAAAATATTCGTTGGTTTTCGCCTGTGTAGAAGTGAAAGCCCGCCTGTCAATCATAACACTGATTTTCTCTTGGTTCACTTCTTCGGCTTGTTCAGGTTCGCTCTCTTCTGGCTCGGGGATGTGTGCGAGTTCGTAGGGTACAATTTCCGCCAGTGATTCTTGAGGCTGTTCTGCTGCTGATGAACAGCCCACAAAAACAAACAGACACAGAAGAGATGCCAGGAATAACCTAACCATTAATACGCCCGACCCCAAACCACCATCTTGTCGGCGGGTTTGCCGCAGGCTAGGCAGGTTGCGCCAACGCTTTCCTGCTCAAAGGGTATAAGGCGGCTGGTGGCTGTGGCTTGCTCTTTAACGGCGTTTTCGCAGGCTAGTTCGCCGCACCACATTGCTTTGATGAAGCCTGGTTTTTGGTCAAGGGCTGTTTTTAATTCTTCTATGGTTGTTACGCTTGTTGTGCGGTTTTCGCGGTTGTCAAGAGCAGACTGGTACAGGGCTGTTTGCAAGCCTTCCAGGGCGTTTGCCACTTCCTGCTCTAAATTATCCAGTTTGATAATGGTTTTTTCGCGGTTGTCGCGGCGCACCAAAACCCCCTGCCCTGCTTCAATATCCTTTGGACCAATTTCTAAGCGTAAAGGCACGCCCTTCATTTCATATTCGGCATATTTCCAGCCTGGGGTGCGGTCGCTGTCGTCAAGCTTCACGCGGAAATCTGACGACAGGCGGTTTTTAAGCTCATTTGCCTTGTCAAGAACGCCGTCTTTGTGCATAGCTATGGGAATGATGGCAACTTGGATTGGGGCGATGCGGGGCGGGATAATCAAGCCGTTGTCATCACCGTGAGTCATTATAAGCCCGCCAATCATGCGGGTGGACACTCCCCAGCTACTCTGGTGGACATGCTCTAATTTATTCTCTTTGTTTGTAAATTGGATGCCAAAAGCCTTTGCAAAACCATCACCAAAATTGTGGGTTGTTCCTGCTTGCAGGGCTTGCCCATCATGCATCAGGCTTTCTACGGTAAAGGTTTCAAGTGCGCCTGCAAACTTTTCTTTGTCGGTTTTTCGCCCTTTAATAACAGGCATGGCGAGAAAATCCTCAAAAATACTGGCATAAATCTCTAAAATATCCAATGCCTCTTGCTGGGCTTCTTCCGCTGTTGCGTGGCAAGTATGCCCCTCTTGCCATAAAAATTCCGTGGTGCGCAAAAATGGGCGGGTTGTTTTTTCCCAACGGACAACGCTGCACCATTGATTGAACTTCTTGGGCAAATCCCTATGGGATTGGATTGCGTTTGCAAAATATTCGCAAAACAACACTTCGGAGGTGGGGCGAACGCACAAACGCTCTGTCAGCTCGTTTTCACCACCGTGAGTTACCCAAGCAACCTCTGGCGCAAAGCCTTCCACATGGTCTTTTTCCCTTTGCAACAAGCTTTCAGGGATAAACATAGGGAAATAAACATTCTCATGGCCTGTCGCCTTTAACTTTTTGTCAAGCTCGTTTTTAATTTGCTCCCAAATGGCGTATCCATAGGGCAAAATCATCATGCAGCCCTTCACAGGGCTATATTCAATAAGCCCCGCCTTTTTCACCACATCAGTATACCACTGGGCAAAATCCACATCTCTGTTAGTGATAGCTTCCACTTGTTTATCTTTTGACATAATTTTTATCCTCCGTTTTTTTATTATTTTGCTAGAAGTTCATTTATTTTGACTACAAAGTCATAAGCATCTTTAGCCTCCTCTTTGTTAAGCTCTCGACAGCCTTCCCCAGGATAATTCATGTCAAAATAATAGTCTTTTATAAGTGACACAAAATTCCTGTCATGTTTATCAAACACCAGTCCGCCCAAATCACAGATAACGCCATACATTTTGACAATATTGTGGGTGGACAGCAAGGGGATGTGAGCCATGTCGTCTTGAAGCTCAATCCAATGCTTCATATTCTTTTCCAAAGACTGCTGAGAAAGTCTGCCAGAAGCCGTATAAGACCCAGCATCCAACAAGATTTTTGCATCTTTCAAATCTCGGTCGCCTAGGTATTTATATGTAAATTTTCCCATAGGACATACCCCTCCTCCCGTATCCAATAATTAGCATTTAATTTATTGTCAGTGTCAAGCTGTGATTTGCATGTTGTAAAGAGATTGATTTCGACAGGGTCAACCAGTGTTTCAAGCTCTTCCCTGATAAATGCCCTATCCCGGGGGTTGACTTCTGTACCTTCTGCAAACACTAGAGCTATATCAACATCGCTTCGCAGGGTTGCTTCGCCCCTTGCATAACTGCCAAAAAGCACAACCTTTTCCAAATGGGACGGAAGCGTGTGGGCAACGCTTTCTATATGCTCTTTTAGCATTTTTGGGATTTGAGATATACGCACAATGCACCCCCTAACTTTTTGTTATTATACCACGATTAATTTCAAACTTCAACCCCAAATAATCTTGAGCGTGTAAACAAAAAACTTTGGCTTCTTCGCCAGTTCAAGAAGAAGCCAAAGTTTTTTATATTACAGCTTGAAGAAAGACACAAGCTCCCTTAGCATTTCGGCTTGAGATGTTAGCTCTTCTGCGGCGGCGGCTGTTTCTTCCGAAGAGGCAGAATTGCTTTGTGCAACATTTGCTATTTTAGAGATGCCGTCGGTTGTTGCTTCGGCAGCTGCATCTTGTTGTATGGACGAAGCCGACACATTGTTAATAACCTGCGATACCTCGCTAACATTGCCAACGATAACGCTTAGTGCTTCTGCTGTTTCTTGCGCTATGGCACTTCCTGCTTCTACGCGGCTTATGCTGTCTTGCAGTAGCTGGGTGGTTTCTGAAGCCGCTTCTTGAGAGCGGCCTGCAAGGGTGCGCACCTCGTCAGCTACAACTGCAAATCCTCTGCCGTGTTCCCCTGCCCTTGCCGCTTCTACGCTGGCGTTTAGAGCAAGGAGGTTTGTTTGGAAGGCAATTTCTTGGATAACCTTGTTAATGCCGTTGATAGAGTTGCTGGACTGCCTTATCTGCTCCATTGCCTCTAGCATATGCCCAACGGCTTCGTTACCTGCTATCGCGCTTTCAGTAGACTTTTCGGAAAGCTCGTTTGCGGTGGCAACATTTTCCACATTATCCTTTACCAGCATCCTTATGGTGTCGATTGAAGTGTTCAGCTCTTCAACGCCCGCAGTTTGCATCAAAGCACCATCAGCCAAACTGCCAGAAGCTAGAGAGATTTCTTTTGCGCCTATCAGCACTTGTTCGCTTGAGGTGCGGATTTCGGTCATGGTTTTGTGAAGGGTTTCATTGATGGTGTTTACAGACCTTTTGATTATGTCGAAAGAACCAACATATTCTCTTGTTATGCGGTTGCGCAAATCACCATCTGCCATATCCACCAAAACCTGCTTCAACTCGCCTATGTATGACGAAATATCTCTGATACCAGTACCAAAGGATTCCTGGATGTCCCTAAATGTGCCATTATAGCTTTCAAGCTTTGGAGATATACCTTTTTCCACAAGCAAATCATTGATTTCTTCTATGTTAAAATTACCTTTTGCCAACTCGTTAACAGCTATTTCCAGCGCTGATATAGGCTCTTTAACGGCATACATTATGCTGTTAAGCCCTTCAACAATCTTTTTCCATTCTCCTGTAGAATCTGACTCATTAATTTTAAAGTTTAAGTCACCTCTTTCAGATATGGCTTCAATCAATTCAAAAACTTGAGTATTTATGGTTTCCAAGTTATTAGAAAGCTTGTTAAATGCTTTCGGCAGGAAAACCCATTCGCCAACCCAAGCTTCGCTGTCAATATTCTGGCTAAAGTCACCTTCGCTAAAACGTTCTAGCAACTCAGCAACCTCCTCAATATCGGTTGTAATGTTTCTGAGAAGAGTGTTCATAAGCCTGATAAACTTCTTGTACGCGCCATTATACTTATCATAAGAAATTTGATAATGTATATTACCCACCTTGATATACTGGGTATGTGCCTTTGAAATGTCTATTATCAAATCATTTATAATGCCTACAAGCGAACGCACATCCTCTGAAACTTCGCCAACCTCATCTTGGGCGGTTATTACTTTATGATTGCTGTTAAAGTTGCCGTTTACAATATCCTTAACATACAACGAAAGTTGCTTGATTGGCTTGGTGATGTTTCTAGGGATAAGCCAGCTCATCAAAATCAAAACAGCAAGAGTGGCAGCAAAGATAATTGCAACAACCCTTAAAACTTCAGGACCAACCAAACGCAAATCTTCCCGAACGTCGCTCCATAATTCGTAATAACGATTTGAAAGAGCAGTGATATTTGCAGTTGATGTAACACCATAAGGTAAAACCACATTTTGCAAATGATAAAGCGCCTCGTCATACCTGCCTTCCGCACGCAAACGTAGGGCTTCCCCCCCCTGTAGGTGCAATTGCGCGTGTGGATGGTCGATAGAGAGTATAAGTTCCAAAATAATTGGGTCGTCTATTTCAAAGGCTCGGTCGCTGTATCGCCATTCGCCCCAAATACAAATGGTAGGGTCAAGCCCACCTGGAAATTCTGTACCAAACATAAAGGATTCCGTAATATTTGAAATCCATATATGATGAGCCATCACCATATCATTAGCTTGATTGGCGGCAAGGGTCAGCCTTTCCATTTCCCCAATATAACCAGTGATTCGAGCTACAGAAACCGCTGCGTAAAAGACCACTCCAAGAGATACAATAAAAACCGAGAGAAGTCCTAGCACAATTTTCGTGCGCATTTTTAGTTTTCTCACAACCACACCTCCATGTTTTTTTATGTTCTAAATTATGGGATAAAACCCCCTACATTTAATATTCTACCACAAAATTTCGACAAAAGCAAGTGCAAATTTTACAATAAGTTGTTTCTAAAGTTCAAGAATTTCAAGGTACACGCACTTTCCTGGCTTGTATGCCCATATAATGGCAAGAAAACCATATTTTGGGAGGATAAACATGGGAAAAGGAATTTTACGCCTTCAGGTGGTTTCCGCCGAGGGAGCTATACTAATTTCAAATGCTGATGTAACAATTACGGATGATTATGGCAGGATGTTACA
>WQSI01000066.1 GCA_009787945.1 Defluviitaleaceae bacterium | reverse complement strand
GCCTTTAATGTCAATTGTGTATTCTTCAGGTTCGGGGGTGGGTGGTTCTGGTTCGTGTATGGGGGTTGCAGGGGTGGGGGGTTCGGGGTTTATTATTGTGTCGGGATGAATTGGCGGTTCGGCAGTTTGGTAAGCGGGCATACTTTTTTCAGGTTCAATGGGGGTGGCATAAGGCACAGAAGCAGGGATTGAAGGGGTGTAGCGGTAAGGGGTTTGGGTTTCATAATCCTCTTCTTCCGCTTCTTCTTCTGCTTGCCTTTCAGCTCTGCGCTCTCTATATTCACGGTGTTTTTCTGCTCCAACCTCAGCGGCTTTGCGGACATTTTGCGCGCCGCTTCTAAAAATGGCAAAAAGGGATTTGCCCGTGATGACAATAAACAAAATAGCCATCAAAACAATAAAAAGCACATAAGAGGCAATTTCCCCGATTATAAGCACAGAAAAGCCAGAAATTGCAGCGCCAATCAGCCCGCCATTGCTCCAACTGCCCTGACCAAAAGCCTGCCCTAAATAATACCCAAAGGAATATTCATAGGGCTGTCTAAAAGTTAACAATTGTACAAAACTTATAATCACAAGAAATAGGGACGAAGCCATTAAAATTTTGCCCCGCGTTAAAAATTCTTTTTGGCGGGACAAAAAATAAATTACGGCAATGCCAATTAAAATTAAGGGTAACAAAAACGCTCCAATGCCCACAAGCCCCGAAAACAAGGCAGAAATGCCCCTTCCTAGCGCACCGCCAGCGTCAAGCAAGCTAAAAGTTAAAAACACAGCAAAAAAAATTAATAAAATTGCTACAATTTCGCGGCGCAAAGCTTTTTTAGGCGGCTGTTTGCCCTTTTTCCCGCTGTTTGCGGGCTTTTTATCTGCCATAAATCATTCCCCCAAATGTTTCCTAGTTAAAATTCGCATTTTTTGCATATTGATAATAATAACTTAAAATGATATAATATTCAAGTACCTTTTAAAAATAGCCGATATAATTTATGGGGCAAGGATGTGATTGGTATGAAAGAGTTATATTTACGTAACAAGTCCTTTCTGGATAGGTTGGGGCTTCTTTTGCTTGTGGTAGCCGTTGTTTTTGCCATTGTGTTTTTAATGGGCTATGTTGCCCCTTTTGTTGCAGGCTTTGTAATAAGTTTGATTTTAAGCCCTTTGGTTGACTTGTTTCACCGCAAATGGCGCATAAACGGCGGCATCTCTGCCGCTGTGCTAATTCTTCTTACAATTGGCGCAATTTTTGCCCTTGGAGGGTGGCTTATCAGCCGCCTTGTGGCAGAAGCGGGGGCTTTAGCCCATTCTATCCCCGAATATATCGCATCTGCCCAGGCAAGCGTGCAAAATTTAATGGATGGCTGGGGGTTTAATGTTGACGTAGAAGCGGCATTTGCTGGCTTGCTAAGCTTTGCCACAACTTTGCTGCAAAGCGTGGTAACAGGCGGAAACCTGCTAACTGGCATACCAACCGCCATCTTGCGGGTTTTACTCGCCATAATCTCCGCCTTTTTCTTTATTAAGGATAAACATATTATCCGTGAGCGTGTCATTGCCCTGTTTCCAGAGAGGATTAAGGCGCGGGGGCGGAAGGTTCGCCAATCTCTATTATATGCCTTGGGGGGCTATGCCCGCGGGCAGGGCATTATAATGTCTGTTGTTGCCACCATCTGCGTGGCGGGTTTGTTTATTATCGGCTCTCCCTACGCCCTTTTTGTAGGCATTGGCATAGCAATTTTTGACGTAATCCCAATTTTTGGCTCTGGCGGCATAATTATACCCTGGGCGATATATTCTTTCATTAATGGCAACACCACATTTGCAATTGGGCTTCTGGCTATTTGGGGGTTGGTTTTCTTAACCCGACAACTGCTAGAGCCTCGGGTAGTTGGCAACCGCATTGGAATTCATCCTATAATTCTGCTTGCAAGCATTTATGTTGGCATAACAGTTCTTGGACCTGTAGGCATTTTGGCGGGCCCTTTTGTAACATTATTTATTAAGGCGGTTTTAGAAGCATCACCGCGGAAAATGGAGGTGGTTGACACGTGAGATTTATAAAAGTTAATGCTTTAGAAACGGGGATGACCACCGCCAGACCTATATATGACAAACAGGGAACGCTTTTGATAAAAAAAGGACATTCTTTAGACAGCCGAAACATTACAGCCCTGCATAACATGAGATATGTAGGGGTTTACATAATTGATGCCCTATCCCATGATTTAGATTTGGAATTAGAAGAAATGGTAGACGACGAAACCCGCAACAGCGCGGTTTCTTTGGTGCAAAGCATGTATGCCAGGGCGGCTGATGCCAAGCTAAGTAAGGCAAGCAATGCCGCAGGGGAGGTAACTGCCCTTATCACCGACATTGTTGAGCATATTTTTGAAAGCAACCAGTCCGTTATAAATGTGCCGCTTTTGCGCACTTTTGATGAATATACATATAGGCACAGCGTTGATGTGGGTATGCTGACCATAATGCTTGGCAAAGCCATGAACCTGTCCAAAGAAAACCTGATGGACCTCGGAAAATCCGCCTTTTTCCATGACTTAGGAAAGATGTTTGTGCCATTAGAAATTTTAAACAAAGAAGGACGTTTGACCGACAAAGAATATGACATAATGAAAAAGCATACCCAATTAGGATATGACTTTGTAAGGGATATTTTATTTGAAAATAAAGCTGTTACAAGCGGCGTTCTTTTCCACCATGAAAAATTTGACGGAACAGGGTATCCCCATGGTTTAAAAGGGCTTGACATACCTTCCTTTGGTCGGATGATTGCCGTGGCAGACGTTTATGACGCTCTAGGAACGGACAGGCCCTACAGGCGGGCGTTTTCCCCATCAGAAAGTTACGAGGCGATACTTGCCCAGGCGGGGACAAGCTTTGACCCAGAAATTGTACTTGCTTTTAGGGATACCATTGCGCCATTCCCTGCGGGGATTACCGTTAAATTATCAAATGGTTTGCACGGGTTGGTTATGCGCAACAACCCCACATTTATCGCGCGCCCATTGATAAAAGTTTTCAACCCCGCCAACCCAACCCGCTATAAATTGGTAGATTTGGCAAACGATATGGACGCGCTGCACATTACAATTTTGGGATTAGCCTAATTCGGCATCACCATCACCGTAGGGGCGCATATTATGCGCCCGATGCTGGACAAACGTATTCTACATAGGCATAACCTTTATCGGACAACGGGCGCATAATATGCGCCCCTACGGGGTGTTGGGTAAGAATTCATATACAGTTACCAAATCTTACTAAAAAATGCTTCGCTTGAAGTGTGGGGCGGGCGCAGAAAGCGGTTTAGGGCAAAAAGCCCGCCCTTATCCCCAACGGTTATGGTGTTTGGCTTTTCATAACAGGATAAACTAGCCAGAAAGCCCGCTTCTTTGATTATCTCATCAGAAAGAGGGGTCAAAATCCCCAAGGGGTAGGTTAGGCAGTTTGACGTTATCCCTATATTATCCTGCAAAACCTGTGCAAACTTTTGGGCATCCCCTAAAAGCCTGGCTTTGTAGCTTTCTGCCACTTCGCCCTCTTTTTTGCCAACCCCCCGCGCCCCGTGGAGATTGTAGGTGTGGCTCTGTATCTCCACCCGCCCAGAATTATGGGCTTTTCGGACACAATCCCAAGTCATATGAGGGTGTGAGCCATGGTTGCCCTCCGCCACAATTTGCGTATATTCATCTGTTGTCGCCCCTATTATCGCCATGGTTACTCGGCTGTCATAAGCCTCTAACATGGGCAGCATTATATCTATAGCAGGTTGGCGGCCATCGTCAAAACTTAGCACAATAGGCTTTTCTGGCAAAGGCCTGCCCATGTGAACAAAGTCAATCAAATCTTGCATAACAACAGTGGTGTAACCATTTTCCAAGAGCCATCTAAGGTCAGACTCAAACTCCCCAGGAGTAATTTCCCAACGGTTGCTTGGGTTGTCCTCTAATGCGTGGTACATTATAATCGGCACATCAGCCGTTTCCCCTGTGGGCAGCCCCGCCAAAAGTGGGAAGGCCGCCAGAAAAAATAATAAAAGGTTTTTCATAATTTAAGCCCCTTCTCTAAATGAAATATATTATCCGCCTTTCCTGTTGCTTTTATACAAAAAATATGATACCATAATGGTATGCGTCTTTTCGATTTTGTTCATAAAAAAATAGAAGGGCAAAAAACACCCGTTTAGGAGGTTACATAATATGAAGTTGGGAATATGTTTAAGTTTTGGCGGTAATTGCAAGCAGGCTGTGGAGTTTTACGCCAAGGTGTTCGGGGCGACTGATGTCTTAATAATGAAGTTTGGTGACATGCCGCCAATGCCTGGAAGGGAAGAGATGAACGAAGAGGACAAAGCCAAAATATGCCATGCAGAAATGACTATTTTAGACCAAAAAGTTATTTTCAGCGACTTGTTAGGCGAAGAGCATGTATCTGGAACAAATATGGTGCTGTCCTTGACAAGCAGCGACGAAGGTGAAATAAGGAAAGCCTTTGAGCAGCTGTCAGAAGGCGCAACAATCCAAATACCTTTGGGCAAGACATTTTTTAGCACCGCATTTGGAACCCTAACGGACATGTTTGGCACAAAATGGCATTTAACAGCTCAAGGGGAAAACCAAAACTAATATGCACTTCCTTAAATGAAGATACATAAAGTCCTTTACAAGGGCTTTTTTATATGGGCGTATTACTATATTTTTCGAAATTAAAGTTTAGTATTGTAAAAGTTCCGTGTTTAAGGTAGAATGATAGGAGCAATTAATTGCAGAGGTGAAAAATGAAAATCGCGAAAATGATAAACGCCATTGACACCCACACAATGGGCGAGCCTACAAGGATTGTTACAAGCGGCATCCCCAACCTGCGCGGCTCAACAATGGCAGAGAAAAAGGAATATTTGATTGATAATATGGACTTTGTTCGCACAGCATTGATGCACGAACCGCGAGGGCATAAGGACATGTTTGGCGCAATAATCACCCAGCCTGCCAGCACATGGGCAGATTTAGGGGTGATTTTTATGGACGCAGGGGGCTATCTTAACATGTGCGGCCATGGCACAATAGGCACTGTCACCGCTGCCCTTGAAACAGGGATGATAGAGCCTGTCGAACCCATAACCCAAGTAACTTTAGACACTCCCGCAGGGCTTGTTACCGCCCGCGCCACAGTTTCCGACAGGAGGGTGGGGGAGGTTTCTTTTGCCAACGTGCCATCATTTCTTTACAAAAGTGATGTGGAAATTGTTGTGCCAAATTTCGGCAATGTGGTTGTTGATATTGCCTTTGGCGGCTCTTTTTTCGCATTGGTAAAAGCCGCCCACCTGGGTTTTGACATTATACCCGAAAACGCCTTAGAGCTATCAAAAATCGGGTTGAAAATCCGCAAGGCAGTAAACGAACAAATGGAAATTGCCCACCCCTTTCTAACCAGGATAACCACCTGCGACCTGGTTGAAATTTACGGCGAACCAAAAAGCCCCGATGCCACCGCCCGCAACGTGGTCATCTTCGGCGACGGACAAGTTGACCGAAGCCCCTGCGGCACAGGCACCTGCGCCAAACTCGCCACCCTTTACGCCAAAGGGGAAATCAAACAAAACGAACCCTTTGTCTACGAAAGCATCCTAGGCACTAAATTCACAGGCAAAGTCCTAAGCGAAGAAAAAGTGGGGGACTTCGACGGCATCATCCCCGAAATCACCGCCTCCGCCTACATCACAGGGCTTAACACCTACGTAATCGACGACCGCGACCCTTTGAAGCATGGGTTTATATTGTAAAGGTTAAGACGATTATATGCAATTAAACACAACACCCCGTAGGGGCGCATAATATGCGCCCCTACGAAGGATGCCGATGTCCAAGTTGAGTACGCAAAGTGTACCGTGGGCATAAGGATTTTGAAATTATATACACAACCTTGGAAACTCTCTACTTATCTGGAAGAATACAGCTGCCGTTAAAAGGGGTTTTGCTCGTTGGGTATTAGAGCCTGCTAACATTAAGAACCCCCGCAACATTGTGTATTTCAGATATTAAAATGAAGGAGAATTAAAATGGCTAAATTTGGACGACCAGTTAGAAAAGATGGGGAAGAGCAGCCCCACATCCCTGCGGGTTTATTTAAGATTCGCATACCCTTTTGGCATTGGAAATGGTCTTGGCCAGAGGGGATACAGGGCTTTGCCCTTGTGGCGGTGGCGCTTGCTGCTGTTGGTTTTATACAGGAGGGCATTGGGGCTTCCCATGAGGTTGCGGTGCTGATGGTGTTTATTTTCAGCATGTTGTACATGTTGCATCCCACATTGGGGGATAGCGTTTTCCCTGGGTGGATAACGGCAGGGATACCTTTGGTAATCCTCCATTTATCAAACTTTAATATGGGGGCTGACCGAGTTCATGCTCTTATTGCCTTGCAGCTTTTGGTTGCCCTTTTGTTTGTTGTTTTGGGGCTTACGGGCCTTGCCAAAAAAATCAACACCCTTGTGCCAGTGTCTGTGAGGGGAGGGATTTTAGTGGGGGCGGCAATTGCCGCGGTTATGCGGGTTGTTGGCCCTTCATCAGAGCTTTTTGTGGCGACGGAAACCCGCCCTGCAATCCCAATCAGCGGCATTGTGGGCATTTTGGTGTGTGTGGTTGTTCTCTACTCTTTAAAGTTTGCGCCTTTTAAAAACAAGAACCTTTTCACGCGCCTAATCAGCAAATCGGGCATGTTGGCGGGGCTTATCGCGGCTATGATTGTAGGGGTTATCACCAGAGAGCTTCCCGTTCCCGCCATACAGTGGGGCATTTCCCCAATGCCTTTTAGGGAGCTGTTTGAGAATTTTACAGTATTTGGCATTGGCTTTCCTGGCTTTAATCATTTCTTTGCGGCTATTCCTGTTGCTGTTCTTTTATATCTTATCGCCTTCGGAGAAATTGTTGTTACAGAAACCGTTATTAAAGAAGCGGGAGAAGTGCGCAAAGATGAGGTTGTTGATTATAACGTAAACCGCACAAATGTTATTATTGGTTTGCGCAATTTGATTTTGGCGTTTGTGTCGCCATATGTGCCAATGGCAGGGCCTAACTGGGTTGGTGGCACAGTGTCCACAGCAGAGCGTTACAAACAAGGCAGAAAGGGCATGGATTCCTTCCATGACGGCATTTCTTCCTTTATCCTTGCTATGGCAGTTGCCGCCCTTGCCTTGCCACTTGTAACCCTGTTGCAGCCTGTTTTCCCAATCGCTATGCTAATCACCATGTTGCTGACGGGCTTCGCCTGCGGTTATGTTGCCATGAACATGGTTAAAACCCGCGAGGACCAAGGGATTGCCATTATAATGGGGGTTGTGATTTTCGCCCAAAACGCAGCAATTGGGCTTGCTACTGGTGTTGTGTTGCATCTTGTTGTAAATAACTGGCGGATGCGTTATTATAAATAAAAAATGGTAACTATATATAACTTTACAAACACCCCGTAGGGGCGCATATTATGCGCCCGCTGTCCGACAAAGATTATGATGATGTAGAATACGTTTATCCAGCAGCGGGCGCATAATATGCGCCCCTACGATGGATGATGATGACGCGGTTGTTGGGTTTATGTAAAGTTGTATATAATTGCCTAAAAAATAACGCAAAAAATAAAAACAAACATTTGGAGGAACATGAGTAAAGAATATTTAGACCAACAAAAAGAGAAGATTTTAGGATTTATGAATTCTAGCGAATATCAGCCCATGGACAGAGGGGAAGTTGCCCTCGTTTTGGGCGTTCCTGCTGATGAAGCGGGGACGTTGCGGGAGATTTTGGAAGGGCTTGTAGAGGATGGCTCTTTGGTGCTGACCAAAAAGAAAAAATACATGACTGCCACACGGGCAGGGCTTATTTCTGGCAACTTTTCTGCAACCCAAAAAGGCTTCGGCTTTGTGTTGCAAGGGGGGGATGTGCGGGATATTTTTATCCCAATAGACGCAACCCATACCGCCTTACATGGCGATTTGGTGCTGTGCCGCATAACAGACCCCAGCGAGGACAAGCCAAGCCCCACAGGGGAAATTGTAAAGGTTTTACAGCGGCGGAAAAACCACTTTGTTGGCACATTTGAATCCACCATAAACGGTGGTTTTGTAACCCCAGATGATAAGCGGCTGGGAGAGCCTGTGGCGGTTTTCTACAAGGATGAAAACGGCGCACAGGACGGGCAAAAGGTTCAAGTGAAAATTACCCAGTTTAATGAGGGCAAGCCCCATGATGGCATAATAACCATGGTTCTCGGCAATCCCCTAGATTTAGGGCTTGATGTGCTTTCTCTTGTGGTTGAGCATGAAATTCCTTTTATTTTTCCTGATAACGCTTTGGCACAGGCTAATAAAATGCCCCAGGTTGTCACCCCTAGCGAAACGGCAGGCAGGCGGGATTTTCGCCCTCTACCCACAGTCACAATTGACGGGGAGGACACTAAGGACATTGATGACGCAATCAGCCTAGAGTGCATCGAAGGCGGCTTCCGCCTATATGTCCACATTGCAGACGTTTCTGCCTATGTGGCACACGGAACACCCCTTTGGAAAGAGGCGGCAAAGCGGGCAACCAGCGTCTATCTGGCTGACCGCGTTATCCCCATGCTTCCGCCCAATATCTCCAATGGCATATGTTCCCTTAACCCTCAGGTGGACAGGCTCGCCCTTTCCTGTGTTATGGATTTTGACCAGTCTGGCAAGGTTGTTGCCCATGAAATTTGCAAGTCTGTCATCCACAGCGACCACGCTGTAACCTACACCACTTTAGCGGATATTTTGGAAAATCCAGAAAGCATACATCGGGCAAGTTACCCAGGTTTTTTAGAAATGTTTAAAGATATGCACGCCCTAAGCGGCAAACTGCGGGAAAAGCGAGAGATGAGAGGTTCTCTTGACTTTGACTTTCCCGAAAGCAAAGTTATTGTCAATGCAGAGGGCAAGCCTGTGGATGTTGTGCGCAAACCCCGCAATGTAGCCACTTCTGTTATTGAAGAATTTATGATTTGCGCCAATGAAGTGGTATCAACGGAATATTTTTGGCTGAATATCCCCTTTGTTTACCGCGTCCATGAAGAGCCGCACCAAGAGAAAATTGAAGCCTTAATGGAGAATCTGTCCGAGCTGGGCATAAGCATGAAAAAGGGCAAAAACCAAGCCAAAAACCTGCAAACCCTGCTGGAAAGGGTGAAGGACATGCCCCAAGGCCCTTCTGTTAGCAAACAAATTTTGAGAAGCTTAAAACAAGCCCGCTACTACCCTCAGCCTTTGGGGCATTTTGGGCTTGCCAGTGAATATTACAGCCACTTTACCTCGCCAATACGCCGTTTTCCAGACCTTGTTATCCATGCAATTATCAGCGATAATTTGGCAGGGAAAGTTGATGCCCCCTATGTGGAGCGGCTTGAAGAAAGCCTGCCAGACATTTGCCAGCACAGCTCCGAAAACGAAAGGCGTGCCGATGCCTGCGCCAAAGAGGTTGACCAGCTGAAAAAAGTTGAATTTATGATTGACAAAGTTGGGGAAGAATTTACAGGAACAATTAGCCACACAACACCAAGCGGCTTTTTTGTGGAGCTTGAAAACACCGTGGAAGGCATGGTTGCAATTGCCAGCTTAGACGGCTATTATGAATATCACGAGGCAAACTATACCTTTATCAACCAAAAAACTAAACGAAGCTTTTCCCTTGGGGATAAGGTCGAAATTGTTGTTGCCGCGGCTAATTTAGAGCTGCGCAGATTAGATTTTACCCTTGCAAAGTAGTGGGTTTATTGTTGTGCATTAACTAAAACAGCTCTTTATCAAGGGCTGTTCAGACCGATGACAAAGTGCCCCGCAACGTCATTGCGGGCTTGACCCGCAATCCCGTCAGTCATTCCAAGCCCCATTGAGTAGGGGCTACTTANTACTGGTGGGCTCC